>JBAXOZ010000041.1:0-17589 GCA_037132975.1 Comamonadaceae bacterium | reverse complement strand
AATTCCTATCGCTAATTGCGCGTTCATATTTCCTTGTGCCGCCTCATTGCGAAATTTGATTAATGCAACTTGATAATCCCTCTTTACGTAGGCTTCCTGACCATCTTCGTAATCACCAGCGCACGCTGCGTTTATACAAAGCGCAAGCGTAATAAACATTGCGAATAACCGACTAACAAATTTGTACTTCATAGCGTAATGGGTATTAAGATGTCGTCAAGTAATTGATATGGAAACATTTTCTAAAAAATCTTTTCTCCCACATCTTGTGCAGAAATTGCAATTGATGAAATCCCGATTAGTGCTAGTGTAATGAATAATTTGTACATACCAATTCCAAATCAAAGAGATCGCGTCCTCTTTGCACGATAGCGACCAATTTCAACGTATGGTTTGATTCATCAAAACCACAACCTTTTACAGCGATGCTACTTGACCAATTGCATTCATCCCCAAAATCTTCCGAGCGTTGAATATCTCCAAAACTGAGTTCCTTTGTATCATCAATTTTACTTATTTGCTTATTGAGTCATTCAACCATATACGATTTACTTACTTTGGTACTCTTCATTTGGTGATTCCTCACTATGTTGCGTTCTAATTTATTAGTAGTTTTAGCACTTTCCAATAGTTAATTTTTACTTTCTTTGTCTTCGCACACTCATACGCGGTGCGCTCAAACTTCTTTGCATCTTCCAAGCAGTCTTCGTAATTGGTGCTGAAGATTTGAATGTAATCATTTCGTGGGATTTTCAATTCGTTTGCGATAGATGTAAACAGTCGTTCTTCGTACACGCGATCCGTCCCCATCACTTGCCACTCTCGCTTCTCTTTCTCCGTTATGAGTCGAATTCTCCACGACTCTGTGTTGAGCATCGCATCTAATAATGGGTTTGTAATGTCCATCATCTCTGCATACGCTTTGGTGACTTTATTGTCACCACGCACATATTCCTCGGTCTTGTCGTCGTCAACCTTATCGTCTGCTGTGAAGGTTGATCTATGTACACCTATCTCGCCGAATGCATATCGAACAACCCCACCCATCAAGATGAAGACACATGCACTATTACACTTTGACTTTGGACCTACGAATGTGTAGAGCCCTTTGTTTTTAATAAAATACCCAATCTTTCGCCCAACTGCACCACTGCCACCTCGAGAATTCAGTTGCACTGAATTCATATGAAGAACTTTTTTCTCGGTCTCTATTTTTGCTAATGCATTCTTGAATTCAATGAGGTCCTCCTCAATGATTTGATGGTCAATCGTGATCGTGACTTCGCTTGTATTCTTGTATCGTGCAAGAGTTACGCTCGCCGAGCAATTGAAAGAGATGACAAGTCCACCAAGCAAGCACAGTTGTTTGATCGTTTTTAGGTTCATTGCCAAAGATATGTTTTGTAAACATATTTCTTTAGAGCGTTACGCTACACCTTTCCTTACCAATTCGCAAGTCGTTTTTGCGCTGATGTGCGTGAGATCAAAGAGGTTTGTTGTCTGACAGCCATGCGTGGAATTTCCAACACGGAGAGCTTTTGATCAAGCGCACACTCTTTGTGAAGCACAACCTCGCGTTCAAGGGTTTCGGAAAGGCCAACCTCCAGTCGCTTCCACGACCAGGTTTGCGCGCGAGGTTGAAGGAACCCTTCAGCCCTGGAAACCAACTCCTCGGTCCAGGTTTGATTCCATATCGAGACGAGCCAGACATAGCCCAAAGAAGAGTGAATGAGCACCGTGGAAGAAACGTGCCTTAGTGGCGTTGGCTTTGCCATGACTTGCACTGAAGGCAGCCACAGCGCCTTGAGCCTTCCGCCTGTTTCTTCACGGAGCAGATCAACGGGCTCGCCATAGTTCGACTGCGCCACTGAATCTGACAATTCAAAATCCAACACGGGTGATTTCCTTGTGTGGTTCGTTCCTGCTGCCAACTCCGCAATGACGACCTCTTGACCACACTCCAATAGCGCCGGACCGTGTCTTGCGGAAGCGCCGGACCAAGACTTGATAGCTAGGCCAACACGGTTCTCTGTACCAATCTCGACAGCAGTTTCCAATCCCACCATAGAGAAGCATCTCAGGTAGGCCTGCCGGGTTCTCTAACACCGATCTGGCGAATATTCGCCCAGGGTTCGTGAAGTCTGTCCAGTTGTAGCCGAACGCATGACCTGGTTGAATTACGGCAATGGCCTTGGGTGCAACCAGGTTTGTGACGTAGAGCGCCAGAAATGTCGCAACTCCATCTGCACACACATATAGGAGACTGAACCTCATCGGCCCATGCGTGATCGGACGATCGCTGCGTCTTTGAAATACCGCCCACAAGCAAAACGGCGTCTTGATATGGGCTTGATACCTCAATGGATCTTCATCCATGGGACGAAGATCCAGCGGTCGCCACCCATCAGGCGCCAGTTCCTCTTCAGAAACGAACCGACTGCCGACAAGGTCGTAACCACTGAAACGCAGGGCACTCATGAGGGCATCCCGGGTGTGTCCGTAATCGACATAAACGAAACTTAAGACATTGCCACCAAAGTGCTTGATAGGGTCAGCGTCGAAACCGCACGATGGGTAGTAAAGCGAATCGATCAACAGTTCACGAAGCGGGAACGGCCCGTTCTTGATCGTTTCGGGAGTCAGTTTGGTCAGCCAATCTGGAACCTCAATCGCTTGTAGTTGACGCAACATCTTCCACCCCACCCTCAACCCATGAATTTCGATTCGGAGCGATCGACATCCAGCCACCTGTCGAGCACCGCTGAAACATACTGTTTGTCGAGCATGTGCCCCTCACCCGGCACAACCGTTACCTTCATTCCCAACAGCCCAGCCAGTTTCACGACATTGGCAGGAATGCTCTGCCAGTCAAGTTCACCGACGTGAATCTCGCAGCGCTTTGGCGTCGGATAGGTCCCATCTTGCGCGAGTTGCGCCAATCGTCCGGACTGAGGAGGCACGAAACTCGTCCTGGTGTCCTCCGTCGAAAACTCGCCCACGATGGGTGAGAGCAGCATGACCTTGCCGATGTATGGCTTCAGCAGAGCTTGGGCGTGCAAAAAAAGGTAGGCACCGAAAGAGTTTGCAATCACCAGTCCTTCCGGTTTCCAGCAATGCGTGGTCAGATCGTCGGCAATGATGGCGACCTGCTCTGAGAATGGGATTTCCCTGAATTCACCGATCGTTTCTCTGCCCGACACGTTGTAGCCTCGGCTGAGAAGTGCCTGCCCAAGCCCTGTTTCCAGGCGGCCACCATGACCTGGCAGGTAGTAAATTGTTTCGGGTTTCACGATAGCTTCGCCTTGCACCAATTCACGCACCGTAGGACAAGAAGCGTGAGGCCACCATAGATAACTCCGCCAATGGGCACAAGCAGCATCCAAACACCTTCGATGACGTAGTCGGCGTCCTCGCGAAGGACGGGGACGTCAAAGTACTTGCCCTTCCCGTAGAGGAGCAAGGACCACAGAATGGATGCAACAAAGAAAGTACGCATTGAAGTCAAGATATTGTTGCGGCATGTTTCGCAGTTCACACAAGTTTGCCAATCGAACGTAGAAGCCGCCGCCCGACCTTCCAGACGATCGTCGTAACGATGCCGTATAGCGTCCCAAACAACGGGGCCATGACCGGCCAAGCACCATCAAGGTTATCTGGGATGACGCACGCCGTGTACCACGCGGTCAGGCAACCAAACACACACCAAAACAGGGGTGCGAACGCAAAGAATCTCATGACCTGTATGCCATCAATCAGCTATGCCCACCACCGGGCACCTCACCAGGAGTCTGAGTCGACAAACACCCCACCCCTGCCCGTGGCGGTGTTTCCCATACGCGCGCTTCCATCAGAACTGAATGTGCCCATCTGCGTAAAGACGCTACCGTCACTGCCCACGGTCGTGTCACCCATTCTGGTGTAGCCGATCCCCTTGGAGCTCACGCTGTACTCATCACTGAGTTTGGTAATCGTTTCACCCGTACTGCTCACCGCAAAACACTCGAAGATGTTCCAGAAACTCATGTCGTGCTCCCAGGTAGGTTGAATATCGCGTCAAGGCCAAAGCCCGTTCGAACCTTCTCAGAACTTACGGCTCTTTGCCCTGTGCCACTGAGATTCTGCACTTCTGCAGGCTCATGGCGTGAGCCTTTGGCCTGGAATTTCTTTCAATCAATTCTGCCAAACGGTTGCTTCAATGTCCTCGACTGTCGCCGCCGCCTCAATCTGCGCCCGCAGCACGCGAGCCTTCTCATGGCATGCATTCACATGCTGCCCCAAAGCCACCCCTACGGCAATCATGTCTGCAGCACTGAGTGTCCGCACCGTGTTGTCCGCCAACGTCCAGTTGACGTTGAAACCGCCATCCTGCGTCGCCAGCGTCACCGCCCCGTTGATCCGGGCCTGGCTGACCTGATCGGAATCAAAGACTGAGCCGTCCCACGTAAAGCCACCGTACTCTGCTGCAGTGCGCGATTGCTTGACATCTTCCCACTTGGCGTCCTTGTGAGCCTGAAGGGTACGTGGGTCGATCCAAGTTCGTGTTGCATGGTCGAGCACGTAAAACCAATCAGGTCGTGGCGGGATTGGGGTATGGATTCCGTCATCCAGCCAACCGTCTGGGAACTCCGCGCCAATAAAAATGTCCGTAGTTGGTCCCACAAATTGCTGCGGGTTATGGGCAAACCCGCGAGAACGCACCCGCTTCGTGTCTTTGTCATACAGGGTGTAGCTCAGGTTCACTTCATGCCCCCGAGAATCATGACTCCTACTGTTGATCCGGCGAAGCCATAGTACCCAGTGTTCGCATTTACAGTGACCGTAGTTGGCCCAACCGCAGTGCCAGATATCGCAGCGGTTGTTGGTAGTAGCGTGTAACGGTTGTACCCAGATTGGTAAGACTGTCGCACCGTCACCGAAGACCCGATAAACAAATACGGATAACCCAGCAGCGATCCAGAGAAAGAACCAGACTCAGAACAGGTGGCAATAGCTACCCAATTGAAGGTCACACCGGCCGGAACACTTACCGAAGCAGTTGCTGTTTCCAGCCCGCTTGCGTAACTGGACAAAGTAATCTGGTTGTCCCCGATCTTCCCGGTCGTAATCTGTAGGTCCCCAATCTTTGCGGTAGAGATCGCAGCATCACCGATCTTGGCGCTGGTAATGGCTGCATCGGCAATCTTGGCAGAACCAATTGCTGCGTCAGCAATCTTCGCATTGGTGATTGCAGCGTCGGCGATCTTTGCGCTGGTGATTGCGGCAGCGGCAACATTGGCAGAATCCACTGCTGCTGAACCGATCTTGGCGTTGGTGATTGCTGCGTCGGCAATCTTGGCACTCTCTATGGCGGCATCCGCGATCTTTGCTGTGGTGATGTTCGCGTCAGAAATCTTTGCTGACGTGATGGCCGCGTCGTTGATGAGTGCCGTGGTGATTGCAGCAGTTGCTATTTTTGCGGTGGTGATGCTTGCGTCGGTGATCTTGACAGAAGTGATCTGGGCGTCACCGATCTTGGCGGTTGATATTGCAGCGTCCGCGATCTTGGCGGTATCAATGGCGGCGCTGCCGATCTTCGCATTGGTAATGGTGCCGTTCTGGATGCAGGCAGCATCCATGTAGACGCCAATCGGAACCGTAACACCATTGACGCTGGTAACGCTGGTCGTAACTACAAACGGTGCAATTGCAGCCGTGGCATTAGGCCCAGCAGGATTGGCAATGTAAAACTTGTCGGCCCGAATCGCAAACTCACTGCTCGGGGTTGCATCTTTGACGGTTGAGGCCAAGCCAAACCCGGACACATAGCCGTTGGTATCCACCTTCACGGTGTACTGGGCAAAGAGTTTGTTGTCGTCGGTTATTCTGGCGGTCTGTTCGGTGGATACGGCTGCACTGGCGGCCCCGGCAACCACGGCGTTGATGTTGGTGAGCGTCGATGATGCAGAAGCTGCCGATCCGGCTGCGTTGGTGGCCGAGGTAGCCGCCGCCGTCTGACTGACCAGCGCTGCTGCCGCAGAAGTCCCGGCATCGGTCTTGGCCGTGGTAGCTATCCCGGCCTGGGTAGAGGCTGTGGTGGCGCTTGCGCCAGCGTTGCTGGCGCTACTTGCTGCATTGCTGGCGTAGGTCGATGCGTCCCCCGCCTTGGTGGTTGCTGTGGTGGCCGACGCTGCCGCTGCAGTTGCGCTGGTTCCTGCCTCTGTTGCTTTTGTGCTGGCGGTACTGGCAGACGTTGCTGCTGCGCTGGCGCTATCGGCGGCATTGGTCTTGGCTGACTCTGCCGCTACCTTGGCAGCGGTTGCCGCTGTTGATGCTGTCCCGGCATCGGTCGCCTTGGTGCTGGCGGTACTGGCAGACGTTGCCGCTGCGCTGGCGCTGTCTGCGGCATTGTTCTTGGCAGTAGTTGCCACCCCGGCACTGGTAGACGCTGAAGAAGCCGAGCCTGCGGCGTTGGTCTCGCTGGTAGCAGCGTTGGCGGCACTTACTGACGCCTCTCCAGCCTTGGTGCTGGCGGTGGTAGCCGACGTTGCCGCCGATGTCGCGGAAGTCGCAGCCTCGGTTGCCTTGGTCGTTGCCGTGCTGGCGCTGGTTGATGCTGCTGTCGCGCTGCCAGAGGCCGCATCCCGTGCCGATTGAGCGGCCACCTTAGCCGCAGTCGACGCCGTCGAAGCGGTCTCGGAATTGGTGGCGTAGGTTGCGGCATTGGTAGCACTGGTGGAGGCGGCATCTGCCTTTTGCCCAGCGGTCGTGGCGCTGGTTGCAGCAGTGCTGGCGCAGGTTGCCGCACTGGAGGCCGATCCGGCTGCGTTGGTCGCGCTGGAAGCTGCCTCGGTTGCCTTGGTACTGGCGGTGCTTGCAGAGGTTGCCGCCGCATCCTTGCTACTTGCAGCCAACCCCGCGCTGGTCGATGCCGATGTCGCACTCCCAGCCGCATTGGTTTCACTGGTGGCAGCGTTCGCGGCACTCACAGAAGCCTCACCGGCCTTGGTGCTGGCAGTGGTAGCAGATGTTGAAGCGGCACCCGCAGAGGCACTGGCTTCGCTGGCCTTGGTGGTCGCCGTAGATGCACTTCCAGACGCTGCCGTGGCACTTCCTGCTGTGGCATCCCTTGCAGACTGCGCTGCCACCTTTGCTGCTGCTGATGCGGTTGAAGCAGTTTCCGAGTTTGTTGCATAGGTCGCTGCATTGGTGGCACTGGTAGCTGCTGCGCTGGCCGAGTTTCCTGCATTGGTGGCAGCGGTACTGGCCGTAGACGCCGACGTTGCTGCGTTTGATGCTGAACCCGCGGCATCGGAGGCCGACGCAGAAGCTTCACTGGCCTTGGTACTGGCGGTGGTCGCACTGGTGGCTGCACCGCCTTGCGCCGTTATGGCTGCCGATTTGGCCGTAACAGCGTCGCCCTTGGCGGTCAGTGCATCGGCACTGGCCGTTTCTGCGCCCGATTGGGCAAGAATGGCTGCCGCCTTGGCCAAGGTCGCGGTTGCTGCCGAACTTGCGGCATCGGCGGCCGAGGTTGCTGCACTCACCGTCGAGCCAAAGTTTGTCTCCAACCCCGCCACCTTGGCAGTCAATGCCGCTGGCCCCACATCAATCAGATTGATTCGTGCTCCCAGGTCCGCATGGAGTTGCCCCGCAGCAATCTCTCCTGTCAGCGCCTCCAGCAGCAGCGCCACATCCTCCCCGGTCTTGACCACAATCCCGTTGGTTCCTCCAGCAGGGGTAATCGACTTCACCCCATCAACGGTTTCCCACTTGAGCCATAAATGCCATGTGGTCGATGGGTTGGTCGCATAGCTCATTACCGTCCCGGCAAACTCGGTCAGCACAACCGCATTGGCAAAGACCGGCAAGGCTCCACTGACCCAGGTGGCACCGTAGAGAATTGATTTGCCGTGGCCGTGCCCGACCCCATAGGTCTGGGCATCACACTCCACTAAAACGTTACTGATCGCTGCCGTAACGCCAAATCCGGTGGGTGTCGGCGGCGGTGTCAGATCGGCCTCATAGTTCTGGGTCGCAGTCGGGATCAGCGGCGCCACACTCCGGCCACTTCCAGCCAGAAACCTGGCATCGAGTGTCGCCATGCCCGAATCAACCAGGTCGCGCAGCGTGACTCCACGGTTTAGGGCATCCCCCCGGTTACCCAGGTAGACCGACAACACTTCCCGCACCCGCTCCAAGAAGTTGGGCGCGTTCACAGGTGGCAAGTCCTTGCGATCGTCGGTGCTCATGTCTGAGCAACTATCACGCGGCTCAGCTCGGAGTCAACGCTGGGCCATTCGAATAGATCCCGCTCTCCGGTTTGGGCTGACTTGGGCTGTCGTGAGCTAGACCAACGGCCGAAGCCCTTTTTTCAAAACGTATTGACAAAGCCAATACATTCATTAAAATTTGAGTATGGACGTCAAGCACCACCTGAACGGCACCGATTTTGTGTGGAATGACCGTAAGGCTGCGGGCAACCCTGGCAAGCACGATGGCGTGACCTTTGAACAGGCTGCCACTGTGTTTTTCGACCCGCTGTTTCGTCTGGTTGATGCCGGGCGCAATGATGAGGCGCGTGATGCCATCATTGGTTTTGATGCTTGCGGGCGACTGCTATTTGTGGTGCATATCCAGTTTGAAGATGCATTTATCCGCATTATTTCGGCCCGCAAGGCCACTAACGACGAAAGGCGCGACCATGAGCATTTCTGAGACCCTCAAGACAAGGCTAACAAAAGATCGAGCCATGACTTCGATCACTCTGCGAATTCCGGTGGATGTGGTGGAGTCCATGAAAAACATCGCACCTAAGCGAGGCTTTGCGGGATACCAATCACTGCTCAAGGCGTACCTGAGCGATGGACTGCGCCGCGATGAAGAACAGTTTGCCTTCAGTGCTCAAGCCCGACTGCTGGATTCCCTCAGAAAGCACGGCGTTTCCCAGGCTGTACTGGACGAGGCTACTCGGGACATGGAGGCAGTTTGAGCCGCAGAATATCTGCACGTGCAATGTCTCAAACAGTCTGCGCCAACTCCCGCATCGAATGCGCCAGCGCCACCCCCTGAACAGCGCCGGTGGTCTCCACCTGAATCTGGAAGTCCGTACCGTAATACCCACCCGGCAGCCGAAACGGCTCCCTGGAGGCCACCGTCTGCGTGTGCCTGAGCACGGTATCGGCATAGAGCTTGAAGGTCAGCGGGTAACTCTCTGCCACCACCTGCGCACAGGCAAAGCCCACGGTCGGCTTGGGACTGCGAAACAGCTTGCTCGTAAAACTCACCGTTTTACTGGCCCCGCTATCCCACTTCTGCACGTTGCTGCCATCGAGCACAAACAGCGCGTCCTGCAAATCGTCTTGGTACAGGGCATCAAAGCCAAAGTCCAGAAAGTACATGCCGCCTGGATTGGCCGGATCGAGCACAAAGCCCTTTCTGACCCCGTCCACGCTGTAGCTTGCCAAGTAGCGGCGCTCGACCATGCAGGCTTTGATGCTGCTGGGGTTGATGGCCTGCCAGTCATCACGCGTCATCACCCCCTCGGTCAGCATCCGGGCCCCGCCTGTTCCGATGTAAGCCAGTCCATCGGGTGAGGCCCAGGCCACGCCATGGCCCATGCCCACGGCCGAGAGCGGTGCAATACAGGCCTGGCAGAACTCCACCGGTTGCTCGTCCATTGCATCGGGTGTGCCGCCGGTGATGATGGAGGGGTTGCCGTTGGTCAGCATCACCAGCGTCTGGCCATAGGTGGCCAGGGCCACCGGTTGGGCGTTGGTGGGCAGGATTTCATAGGCGATGGGCCAGGCGTAGTAGGTGTAGGCCTCACAGAAGCGCACCGAGCGCCCCGATATCCCGGCCATCATCCCGTTCCAAAGACCGGTGAGCCAACTCAGGTCGGAGGGTGGCATCAGCCAGGTGGTGCTGGGCAGGGTCTCTTGCAAGCTGCGTCCGTCGTCTGTGGTGCTGCGCAGGGTGGAGGCGATTTCTCGAACAAAGAAGAAGGCCGCATCGCCCCCCTGCCCTGACTGGGTGCGGTAGATGCGCATCCGGTCAATCCCGTAGGCCCCCGAGGGCGGCGCTGCCAGCGCGCTGATGGTGATGGTGTCGTCGCTCTTGCACACGATCTCGGTCGGACTGGGGTTGGGAGCGCTCTCCTCCCCAATGTCGCTGACATAGGTGTAGCTGTAGTAGCGGGTCTCGCTCAGGGTGCTGGTGCCGCCAGTTGCCGACAGCACGCACGCTGTTGCCGGTGCCGGTACACCGAGTTCCCGGTACGCCGTTGGATAGGGAATCGATGCCAGTGCCAGGGTGGTGTCAGTCCAGCGCGGGGCAAAGGCGGATCCACCCGAGAAGTAGGTGCGCTGCGCAGTATCGGCTGCACTGGGCGCGCAAACCACATGAACCTCACTGGTCCAGCTTAGCCAGTACTGGGTATCGCTCACCACATCGCGCCCCATGCGGTAGATGGTTTGGCGCCCGCTGGGGACGGTGGTGACGCTGGCAGGTGCCTTCCAGGGGCGCAAATCGCCCCGGCCCGGCTTTTGGTTCAGGGAGACCACCCCGATGGTCTCGGGCAGCAGCATCGGGTGCAGCGCCCGGTTTTCACCACCAAAGCCAGAGAGTCTGATCACGCTCATACCAGGGCCACCTCGGCCTCTCGGCGCAGATAGAGTCCGCGCACGTACTGGTTGTTGGCGTAAACCCACTTGCGCAACTCCACAGCAACGTCTTCCCACAGTCCGGCATTGACCTTTTTGCGCAGGGTGCTGTTTTTAAGGGCCGATGGCCCGAGGTTGAAGCTGAAGTCCATCAAGGCGGCCAGACGGTTCGGGCTGTCAATTCCTGGGCACAGGCGCATGACGCTGGGCAGGTAGACGCTGCGCACCATCCACAGCAGCAATGCTTCGGCTCTTTGGCGGGTAATTGGCGGATCACACAGCATGACGCGGGTGCAATCCTCGTAATAGGTTGCGCCATAGCCGATCGTGGGCACACCTGCCGGGCACAGATACGGCGACAGGTACAAGCCCTCAAAGCGGCGCATCAATGCCAGGGCGACGGTGACGGCCAGGTCCATCACTTACCCCGCTTGAACAGTGAACGGTCGGCAAGGTAGATGCCCAGCGCCGCACCACAAATGCTCCAGCCATTGTCATCGAGCACCCAGCCGTGTTGTGCAAAGTGCGCCGAGATCATCACCACCGCCCAGGTCGCCACAAACGGACGGATCACGCCGTTCCAGGCGTCAATGAACCAGATGCCGATGGTCTTGGTCGTGCCCTTGACTGCCTCTAACCAGCCTTCGGCCTCGACCTGGCTGATGGCACCTTGGGCTTGCACCTGAATCACCTTGACCTGCAATGCGGCCTGTACCCGGATCGCTTCCATGTTGCGCGCATGGGCCTGGGCGTCAAGCTCTCCCTGCAGGCGCATGCGCTCGAGTTCTTGCGCATGTTCCAGGCGTTTGTTGAGGAACGCCACCACCTCACCAAAGCACAGCCGAAAGACGTTGCCTCCCAGAAACGACAGCAGTGCGGCGATCATTTGTGGCCGTCCTTGAGGGTGAAGTACAGGGCCAGCAGCGGGGCTGCGATGGCCGCCACCCATTTGATGAACGCACCCAGGTAGCCCAGCAACCGGAAGAACGACTTGCCCATGCGCAAGATGTCCAGAACCTCCGATGTGTCAGAGCAGTTCTGATCCAGCAGGACCTCGATCCGATTCATCCGGGCGTCACCCCGACGCAAGCGCTCCTGCATCGCCTCGAGCTCCGGGCAACGCACAGTCTGCGGATTTGCTGAATGGGACCCATCGGCACTGCACCGCAGCAGACTCGGATCAAAGACTTCTTCACCCATGGTTTGCTCCTCTCAATATTCCTTGACCTTGACCTTGATTTCGGCGGTCTTGATGCGCGCGCCATCGGTGGTCACGATGCTGGTGATCTTGTAAGTAGCTCCATCCGTGCCACCGGCGACCCAGACCTTGACCACGCCATCGGTGAGCACCCCGGCAAGCAGGGTCAAACCGGGCTCGACCACTACCTCCAGGCCACCCGGGCCGGTGGCGGTGTCCTCGATTCCGGCCAGCCACTCGGTGTAGTCAATGTCAAAGTCCTGCACGTCAGAGGGCTGTTTTTCGAATTTGGCGAGGATGGGCATGGGAATGGGTCCTTCAATCGTTAAGCCGGTACCAACACCGAGGTTTCTTCAAAGGGCAGTGTTCCGGTAGGCACCCCAGATTCGGCGGCAACCACCGCCAGGTAACTGCTCTGGCTCAGGACGGCTGTGCGCTGCTGCACGCCAACGTACGCCACAAAGATCGCCGGGTCGCCCGAACCCATCCAGGACGCCAACAACGCCTCCTGGGCCTGGTCACACCCGCCGATCAGGGTCTTGACACGCCCCATCGCCGCTGCAGTGCCCTGTGTCTGCGCAAGATGGGCAAAGGCGTGCAGATCACGCATGAACCGGGTCTGGGCCGACTCAACCTGTGCGCTGTGCAAATGAACCGGTGTGGTTCGCGTGGCTTGGGCGCTGCTGTACTGACTCTGGCTGCAAGCACCCATGCCGAACCGCAAACGGGCAAACTCAGCCGCCACCGACTGCGTGATGCCGTCCTGTGTTGTGAGGTAGACCGCCCGATTGGTCGCCAACCGAGCTGACTGGCTCTGGTATCCGGCATTGCGACTCCAAAGTGCACGCCCGGTTTCGCCAGAACCCTGGTTGCATTGGCCCGAAGCAAGGCTTAGCGCCAGGTCAAGCCGTGTTGATGCAGAACTGCTTTGCTGCTGGCTGGCCGTGATCTCGATGCACTCCAGCGTTCTTTGGATGTCCGCTTCAAGGCTTTGCAATTGCCCAGACGCCCAGACCGCGCTGACTCCAAGCGCCGGAATAGCCTGCGTCCCTTGGACTTGGGCGCTTTGCAGCCCACAGGTTACAGCGCGCTCACTGCTTGCTCCAGCGCTTTGTTCCTGCTGCGACTCCAGTACCCACTCAACCAGTCGCTCCATGGTGCCCTGGGCCGATTGAACCACTGCATCTGCATCAACCAGGCACACCCGGCGCTGGGTTGCCGCTTGAGCGCCTTGCACCTGCTGCGCATCCAGTGCCCCCGCAAGATCGCGCTGGCTGTCAAGGAGGGCAGACTGTGGCTGTTGTGCTGCAACAAAGAATGTCAGGTCGCGCACGGCCAATGACACTGCGCCTTGCGCCTGGTCGCTTGCGCAATCGGCCATGACGGTACGTGTTGCACCTCCCAGCAGGCACTGAACGGCTTGCTCGCTTGCCCCTGCGAACGAGCGCAGGCGCGCAATTTTTGCTGCAAGTCCCTGTCCCTGTTGGCTCAGCAGCACGCCAGAGGCCAGCGCACGAGTGCTCTGTCCTTCAACACTTTGTGTCTGTTGCGATAGCAGTACGTTGTCAACAAAGCGGACGGCCTCAGCCACCACCGACTGAACGGACCCGCTTGCCTTGGTAAAGACCACGCCTCTTGTCAGTGCACCTTGCACCCCTTGTGACTGCGCTGAACTGGCCTCCCAGGCAACAGTTCTGACGCCACCGATCGCGCTCGACTGGGTTTGCCCACTCTCCAGCAGGCCGCTGACCACATAGGACATGGCCTGGGTCGTGATCTGGGATTGGCTCGAGGCGATGCTGACGCAGCGTTCCCTGAAACTGCTTGCCTGTGTCCCCTGCCCTTGCGCCGTGGCCAGGCGGGACTCCAGCCGCCGACCGTCCACAAGGGCAGTCGAGGTTTGGACCTGACTGCTTTGCGTGCGGACAACACGCAAGCGCTTTGCATCCGCATCCAGTCCCTGAACCTGCGCGCTCAAGGCTGTGGCCGGTACCGTTGTAACCAGTTCCCCTGCTGCCGTTTGGACCAGTGCGTCGTCGGCGCTGAAGAACGCGTAGCGGGCAATCCCAGCCATTGCTGCCTGCAGCTGTGCACTCGCTGCCTGGCAGTTGACCGTCGTGATCGCTTCAATCTGTGGGGTTTGAGTCTGCCCTGTGGTGCAAGCAGCATCCACGCTCGCAATCAACGGGGCCACAGCAGCCTGTACCTGGGTACTGTTGGATGAAGCCAGAACCTGCCACCGCAAAGGAGAACAAGCCGACTGAAGTTGGGCGGTTGCAATTGGTCCGGCCACATCACACTGGCCTCCAGTGAGCGCCTGCTGGGTCTGATTGGATTGAACCTGGGCCAGCACCCTCCAATCCAGCACCATTGCCGCACCCTGCACCTGAGCGCAGTCCGAGGCACAGGAAGACGCCGCCAGAACCAGAGCGGCAGTGCGTTGGGCCTGAGCCGAGGCATTCCGTCCGCTCACTGCCAGGGTACAGGCACCACTCGCAACTTGCGCTTGACCAGGCGCGCCAACGACGGGCGCAACCCTGATTCCTTGCAGGGTGCTGGACTGCACTTGCGCGTTTGCTGCGGCTGCGATGCGTGCGCACTGAATTGCACCCTGCAAGCCCTGCACCTCAGAGCCAGCAGCGCTGCCGGCCACCGAGCGTGCCGCCATCGCCTGCTCTACCCTTTGC
Source organism: Comamonadaceae bacterium (assembly GCA_037132975.1). Classification (GTDB taxonomy): domain Bacteria; phylum Pseudomonadota; class Gammaproteobacteria; order Burkholderiales; family Burkholderiaceae_C; genus Rhodoferax. Next base: position 3,067 of record JBAXOZ010000041.1, on the reverse strand, counting down.
GACTGGGCAGACGCTACTGCCCCCTGCACTCTGCGGGTGAGACTTGCGGCAACGCTTTGCACCACGCTGTCTGCCGTCGAGAAGAAGGCGTAGCGCGCAATTGCCACCGACGCACCCTGCACTTGACCACTGGCAGCGCTTGCTGCCACACGTTTTACAGAACCCCCAAGGGCTCTTTGAACCTGTGCGGACGCGACTGCTATGAGGACCTGGGTTGCCGCCGAACTGGTCTGAGCTTGTGCCGACGCAGCGGACAGGGCCCTAGCCCTCCGTGTTGCAGCAGAGCCCTGCTGCACCTGTGAAGCTGCATGCGCTCCCTGTGCGCCTCGAATCAAGACGCCAAAGGCACTTTGAATGGCGGCGCTGTTCAGCGTGCACCGGGCAGTGCGGGACAACACCTCTGCGCTGCTCTGCCCCTGGCTGCTTGCCAGGACAGCACTTCGCGCGCGGATCACAGTACCTGAACCGGCACCTTGAACCTGCGCGCTGACCACAGTTGCTTGTCGTGCGCCACGGCTGCTGGCAAGCGCCGATTGGCTTTGGGTTGACGCCTCAATGGCGTTCCTGGTTCTGGCTGTGCTGGCAACTACCGACTGCACGCCATGAGCTTGCAAATTCCCGGCGCGCTTGCGTGCGGCAAGGACCGCCCCCGACTGCACCTGGCTGCTGGCTGCATATCCACTGACCGGTGGACTGGTGGCAGTGCCATTGATGGCAGCGCTGTCGCTTCCAGCAGGTTCTGTGACCGCCAGGGTGCCTTGAACCTGTGCATTGCCCGCAATGGCCGCGGTATCGGACGCGGCCTCTGCACCGGTCAAGCCGCCCTGAATCTGGACCCCACCGGCAATGGACGATGTGTCGTTGGCCGTTTCCGTGGCAGCGAGGGACCCGGTTCTTGCCACCGGGATGTAGGGTCGCAGTGCAAATGCCACCGTGGCATAGTTGCTTTGTTTGAGTACCGATAATGCCGTGGGTCTGAAGCTGCCACTGGTCCAGGCCACATAGCCACTGGCGATAACAACATTTCGGCTGGCGGAGCCTGAAGCGTTGGTGGTGTTGGCAGCGGTGTAGCTTGAGAGCTGTGCGCCACTTTGGGTGTATCCGGCAGCGGCGTACGACAGGGGGTCGCTTTCACCACCGGCCAGGGCGTAGATCACGGCTCCCGCGGTGATGGGGGTAAGAATCGTGAAGGTGATCGATCCTCCCAACGAAGACGTAATCTGGCCAGTGTTTGTGCCGGGGGTGACGTCAAACGGGGTAGTTGGGTCCACCCCGCGCCAGATGGTCAGCGAGATTCTTCCAGGAAAGCCGGTGTAGCCGGTCTCGGTCGGATGGAACACCGTGTCTGGGGTTGCCCCCATAACCTTGTACCAAATCCGGATGTAGACGTTGCTGGTCTGGTTGACTGCGACGATCTGAGTCCATCCGACATCGGCATTGGTCAGCGTCATCGGGGTGCTAGCCCCCATGGCATCAGGGTTGCCAGAGTCCACGTACGAGATCAGAACCAGGTCACCGGTGATGGCACTCGGAATGCCAAAGGTGGAGGCACCGTAGGTGGTGCTCTGCAGAGGCACCAAGAGCGTCGATGAAACCAAGCTGATTGCCATGACCTGCCGCCCTCCTGTGCTTAGGTGTGTTGCGCTGCTTTACACGTGGGTGAGCGTTCCAGAGTTGATGGTGATGGCCTGACCACTGGCAAGTACGCAGTTGTCCAGCACGATGTCGGTGCCGCTGGTTCCTACCGTCATGGTTGGATTGACCACCACCACATCAGCCGAGGTCGTGATGCTTGCCAGTGCGGCTGTCCCCGCTGCGCTGGCGGTGGTGTTGAGAATGCCCGCCGTGGCACCGTTTTGGTCTGCAAGTGTCAGTACCCCCGCCCCAGCCACCGTCCCAGCGGTAGCGGCCAGGGTGAAGGTAGCCAACAGGGTCGTTCCATCGGATGCGTAGAGTTTGAGCTTTCCGCTGGTTCCGATGGTGGTGACCACCGCCGTCATGCGCGCCACCTTGGTGGCGTTGGGGTAGGTGACGGACATGGCTTAGTAGCCCGAGGTGCTGTTGCGAACGTCGTGGGTGAAGCTGGTGGCACTGACCACGGTTCCCGCAGTAAAGGGGCCAATGGTCAAGTTGCAGCCCGAGGCTCCTGCCGAGACGTCCATCACCACGGTGGTTCCATCCGACTTGAGGATGCGCGCCCAGGTGGGAGTAATTGCTGCTACGGCCGTTCCGGCGGTGATCGCATTGGCGGTAAGCAACCCACTGGAAGCCGAGCCAAACGCCGTGGCGCCAAAGGTCAGCGTGACCCCCAGGGTGTTGCTGGAGGTGGCGGTGTCGGCCGTTGCGGGCTGTGTGCCGTCGTAGATTCTGATCATGCCAGAGTTGCACAGTGCGGCCAAAGCGTCGGCCTGTGCGTTGACGGTTGCGTCAGCGAGTTGGGTGTTGAGTGCCATGGTGATCTCCTCGTAAAAAGATGTAATAAGTTAAGCGGCCATGCCGGGCTTTGCTTGGGGTTTCACGGCCATCGTTGCGGCGATTTCTGCGCCCAGCGAGGTCGTGACCATTTGCATGTAGCCAGCAGCGCGCTCGGCGTTCCCGGCGTACTCCGAGTCCTTGCTGTAGGCACGGTACAGAATCAGATTGAGTACGTCATCGGCGTAGATGTCAGGCAGGCTCAAGCTGCCAGTGACCGCCGTATAAGTTGTGCCTTCCGCCGGTTCCGTGATGTCCGTCGGATAAGCGGCGTACATCAGCTCAAGCTCGGCTGCTGAGGTAGCCGGCGGGTACGTGTAGAAAGTCAACGGGTCCCGCGGATCGAACATGAAGTGCTGGATGTCCACCGTGGCCGGCAGGTTGTGCCAACCCGGTGTCTGCGCGTCCATGATGCCGCGCGCCACTTCGCGAACGGCCTTCTTGGCAGAAGTCGCAGCCAAGTTGCGGGTAATCTCAATCAGTTTGGCCGGTGCCGGGGCCAGCGCGGTGGTGCCAGAGGTTGCCGTAGAGCTCTTGAGCGTCTGGCGACTGCCTTCCGAGCAACGGAACGCCGTCGTGGTGTTCATCGAGTCAG
>JBAXOZ010000040.1:0-17751 GCA_037132975.1 Comamonadaceae bacterium | reverse complement strand
CGCGCGCCCGCAGCACCCAGCGTGCGCGTGCCGGGTGCGGCGAAGACATTGGTCCAGGCATCCATGAAGGGCATCACTTCATAGCGCGGGGCGTTGGCGGCCATCTCGAACACCCAGGGACCCAGGGCCATATCAATGAAGCCGCTGGTGTAGAGCGTGTCGGCATTGGGCCGCACCACGTCCCTGAAGCTCGCGTCCGGAAACTGACGCACGCGGCGCAACTGGTTTTCCGGGCCTATGGTCAGTGCGGAGTTGCTACGGGTCACATCCATGATGACCAGCGGGTAGCCATAGAGGTACGCCTCGGCACCGAGAACGATGTACTCGCGTTTGGCGTAAAGGGTGCCGCCCAACAGCAGCAGCACCATCAACAGCCCAAGCAGGACTCGCTTTGTATGACGCACGTTCAGTTCGACCAGTAGGTGTACTCGTCGTCCGCGCTCCTGGGTTGGTCCAGTGTCTTGTCAATGTAGATCGGCGCCTGCAGAAACGAGGGCCACATCGGTGGCGGCATGTCGGCGTGATGCGCCTGTAGCAGCGCCTTGAGTTGCGCCAGTTTCTGCGGCTGTGTGGCCGCAAGATTGTTCTTTTCAGTCGGGTCCTGCTGAAGATTGAACAGCCAGTCTTTCTTCGGGATCTCCGAGACGATCAGCTTCCAGCCAGCCTCCTGCACGGTGCGCAGCGGACCATCACGCCAGAACAGCGGGCGCGGCGCTTGCTGGCTCCCCTCTTTACCCAGGAAGGGCAGCAGGTTGACGCCGTCGATGACACGATCCGTTGGCAGTGTGCCGCCGGCGGCGGCAATGACGGTAGGAAGAATGTCGATGTTGGAAACCGGCGGCTGGTACTTTGTGCCGGGCGCAATATGCCCTGGCCACTTGGCCACATAGGGCACACGCACACCGCCCTCAAACTGCGTCAGTTTCCAGCCCCGATACGGATTGTTCACCTCGGGCAACCCGATGTAACCCGGTGCGCCGTTGTCGCTGGTGAAAATGACGATGGTGTTGTCGTCCAGCCCCTCCTCGCGCAGGGTCTGCAGAACACGCCCCACGCTGCGGTCCACCGATCTGACCATGGCCGCATGGACACGCCGGCGATGCTCGGGGATATTGGGCAGCGCGTCGTAGTCTGCCTTGCTGGCCTGCAGCGGCGTGTGCACGCCCCAGTGCGCCAGGTAAAGAAAGAAGGGCCTGTTCTTGTTGCGCTTGATGGCCGTGACGGCCTCATCGGTGTAGTAATCGGTGAGGTACTTGCTGGGCTCAAACCACTTGCCGCCGTTGTAGCTCACGCCAAAACGCATATTGGGCCAGAGGAATTTGTCGATCGGATCAAAGTCCAGCTTGGCGTTCACCACCCGCGGGTCATTTTCCGGTAGATAAAGCCCACTCTCCATGAACAGGGTTTCGTCAAAGCCCTGGTTGTTGGGCCGCATCTCGGGCGTGCTGCCCAGATGCCATTTGCCAATGTGAATGTTGTGGTAGCCGCGGGGTTTGAGCAGTTCGGCAATCGTCTGCTCGGAAGCTGGCATGCCCAGATCGTTGAAATCCTTGACCTGGCTCGCCTTGTCCAGATCGAGAAGGGGTGGATGCAGTGGATCCGTGTCGGCATACAGCTTGCCAACGACCCGCCCCATGGCACCCGGGATCGGGGTGAACTCCAGACCAAAGCGCCAGGGGTAACGTCCGGTCAGCAGTGCGGCACGCGAGACCGTGCAAACGGCAGCACCCGCATAACCCTGGCTGAATTGAACGCCTTCGCGGGCGATGGAGTCGATGTTGGGTGTAGGTGCGCCCTGCGCCGTGTAACCACCGCCATTGGTGCTGACTTCGTTGAACCCCAGGTCATCCGCCAGGATCAGGATGATGTTGGGCGGTCGCTCGCTGACAGGCTTGTCGGACTTGGTCGGACCCGTCATCCATGGCACCGGTTTGTTGGGCTCGCGCGGGTAATTCCAGTCCGTGTACCAGCCCAAGGAATGCTGCAGGATCGTGATGCGGTTGACGTAAGTCAGCGCGGCAACACTGGTGAGCACAATGGCACTCGCAATCAGGGTTTTGCGCATTTTCATGAGGTTCGGCTCCAGTGGGCGGTCATGATCCAGCAGGTATCCAGAGCAATCCTATCGCAGCAGCGCGAAAAGGATGGCCGCCAGCAGCCCCAGAAAACCCGCCACCGAACTGCGCACAAGAATCAGGCTGACCAGCGGCTTGACCGGGAAAACATGCGTTTTCTCCAGCGCCGCCCATTTGTGGACGGTAATTTCCTGGGTTTGAACCGCCAGCACAAAGCGAAGAAAATCTCGCCGGCTGCGGTAGCGCACCATGGCGACGTAATGCCAGACATCGGCGCCCTCGGGCTCGATGAAGCTGCCGCTGCGTCGGGCAATGAAGATCGGCAGGCTGCCCTGGCGCAGCAAGGGCAGGATGATGGCTTTGCCGTAGCGCTGGTCGGCGGCCCGCGCGTCATCGTCGTAGTGGTAACCCGCGGGGTACAAGGCCTTGGGGCGATGCCGCACCAGGTTTTGCATGACGAATTCCTCGCCATCGTCTTTGGCCAGCAAGCTGCGAATTTCCGGGATGATTTCCTTTTCGCTTTCGCTCAGGTTCATCTTTCCCAGCGTATTGAAAAAGGCCTCGATCTCATCGGGCCGCAGCGGTTTGCCTTTGCCGCCATACCACACCAGAAACAGCAGGTAGAGCGCCAGCAAAGGAAGGGTGATGCCAAAGAAGAGCGCCATTTTTCAGAGTTCTCCATGCCTGTCAAAGTCAATACACAAGTGTACGGTCGCGTCAGGCAGGAGCCATCAGTGAATACCCGGGGCGTCAGGCTTGGGCCAGAAATCGTTCTGCCAGTCGTGTCCAGTACGCGGCGCCTACGGTGAGGTTCTGGTCGTTGAAATCATATCTGGCGTTGTGCACCATGGCACTGCTTTCGCCGTTGCCGAGGCGCAGGAAACAGCCCGGTCTGTGTTGCAGATAGTAGGCAAAGTCCTCACTGCCAGTCACCGGACCGAAAGGCGAAACCGTGTGCTCCGCTCCGACCAGTTCGCTCGCTACCTGCAACGCGAACGCGGTTTCGGCCACGCTGTTGACCAGCACCGGGCAGCCCCGCTCGTAGTTGATCTCGACCGAGCCGCCATAGCCGTGCACATGCTGTGTCACCAGATCGGTGATGCGCTCCTGAAGCCGATCGCGCACCTCGGCGCTGAAGGAGCGCACGCTCAAGCCCATGCTGGCACTCTCGGGAATAACATTGGACGCCATTCCGGCATTCAGAGAGCCGATCGTCAAAATGGCGGTCTGCGTCGGGTCGATGTTGCGCGACACCACGCTTTGCAGCGCCATCACCAGACTGCCTGCGATCAGGATCGGATCGACCGTCAAGTGCGGACGCGCCGCATGGCCACCACGGCCTTTCACGGTGATGAAAACTCTGTCGGACGCTGACATGAAGGGTCCGCTGCCAAACATGAAGGTGCCCACCGGATACCCGGGGTGGTTGTGCAGACCGAAGATGGCGTCACAGGGAAAGCGCTCGAACAGGCCGTCGGCAATCATGCATTGCGCACCGCTGTCGCGCCCGGCTTCTTCTGCCGGCTGGAAAACGAGGTTGACGGTGCCGGAAAAATGGCGGGTCTTTGCCAGCTGGCGTGCGGCACCCAGCAGCATGGTGGTGTGGCCGTCGTGCCCGCAGGCATGCATGACGCCAGCGTTTTTGCTGGCGTGGGCACTGCTGTTTTCTTCCAGGATGGGCAGCGCGTCCATGTCGGCGCGCAGGCTCACGCTGCGCGTGCCCTCACCCTGGCGCAAGCGACCGACCACGCCGTGGCCGCCGATGTTGCGCGTGACTTCATACCCCCATTCGCCCAGCCGCAGAGCGACCAGTTCTGCCGTGGCCACCTCCTTGAAAGACAGCTCGGGATGGCGATGCAACTGGTGGCGAATCTGGGTCAGAAAGTCCTGCGAATCCGAGAGATCGGAGACCTGGCAATAGCTCTTGTAGTTCGTGTTCATGGTTCTCAATTTCCTTGTCATTCAGTTGGAGAACCGTGTGGCGTGTTGCCATCGCCCAGGTCCCAGTACAGGCCGGTCATGATGCAGAGGGCTTCACGCAGCAGAGCGGCCGGCAGATGCTCGTTGGGTGCGTGCTGAGAACAGCCCGGGTAGGAATGCGGCACCCAGATCGTTGGCAGGCCCAGGATGTCGGCAAAGATATCGTTGGGCAAGGAGCCGCCCAGATTGGGCAACAGGGCCGGTTTCTTGCCGCTGCTGGCTTCGATCGATCCCAGCGTCCACTGGACCCAGGGATCGTCGGGATCCAGGCGCGTGGCTTGCGACATTTCGGCGCGCACCGACTCGATCTGCACCATGGCAAAGCCCTGGCGATCCAGATGGCGACGCAGGGCCGGCAGGATGTCGTTGGAGTCGATGCCGACGACAAAACGCAGTTGGCAGCGCGCCCAGGCACGCGGCGGTATCGCGTTGACGGGCGCCTCCGGGTTGCCGACCTTGCAGGCCAGCACTTCAAACGAGCACCAGCCAAAGACACGCTCAGCCGGCGACAGACCGGGCTCGCCCCAAAGACGCTCTATCGTCGGGCCGTCCTCGCCACCATCGACTTCGCAGTCGGCCAGCGCCCGGCGCACGACGGCTGGCAGTTGCGCCGGCAGCCATTCAGGAACGCGGATTTGCCCGCTACTTGAGGCGATGCTGGCAATGGCGTGCGCCAACTGAATGCCGGGGTTGGAGATCAATCCGCCCCAGTTGCCCGAGTGATGCGCACTTTGACGCGCCTGGATGCTCAGATCAAAGTTGAGACAACCTCGTGAGCCGAGGAACACGGTGGGGCGCTCGGCACGCAGACGCGGACCATCAGAGGCGATCATCACATCGGCCCGGAACAGCTCCTTGTGCTCCTCGCACAGGCTGCGCAAGCCGGGGGAACCGACCTCCTCGCCCATTTCAATCAACATCTTGGCGTTAAAGCCAAGTTTGCCGCGCGCCTGCAACACATTGGCCAAGGCCTGCAGGTTGACCGAATGCTGGCCCTTGTTGTCAGCCATGCCACGGCCGTACCAGCGGCCTTCGCGCTCGTCCAGCCGCCAAGGGGACAGTCCGTCTGCCCACTGCCCCTCCTGACCTCGAATCACATCGCCGTGGCCATAGCCAAAAACGGTGGGGAATTTGCCATCTTCGATGCGCTGTGCAAAAAGAAAAGGTGCCGCGGCCTGCGGGTGCGTCATGGTCTGGCAAGCAAAGCCCATCGCCTCCAGCGCCGGGCGCAATTCGGCGTCCAGGTAGGCGCCCAACTCAGTTGCGCGCTGCGGGTTCTGACTCTCGGTCGCCATCGCGACGCGTCGCGCCAGAGTCTGGCGGAACTCGCCGGAGTCGAACTGCACTTGTGCCAGCTCCATGGCTTGTGCGCGTGTCATGTTGAACCCTTCAAGTGGTGAATCCACGCAATATACCGTGCGGTTCGACTTCGCGGCAGAGGCGTCGATAGAATCACTTTTATCCTCAACCCGCGCCTGACCATGAACCCGACCTTGCCCGATCCAGCAACACTCCTAGCCACCACGCTGATCGACAGCGATCATCCGGCGGTTCAGTCCTTTGCCAGGGAACATGGCCTGGGCGACGACAACCGCCAGCGCGCGGTGACCTTGTACTATGCCGTGCGGGACGGTTTTCGCTATGACCCCTACCGCCTCGATTTGTCGCCTTTTGGCATGACCGCCAGCACGGTGCTGGCAACCGGCTATGGTTGGTGTGTCAACAAGGCATCCCTCTTGGTGGCAAGCTGCCGCGCCATCGGAATTCCCGCTCGTCTGGGGTTTGCCGACGTGCTCAACCACCTGGCCACAGAGCGCCTGCGCCAGGCCATGAAGACCGATGTTTTCGCTTGGCATGGCTACGCCGACCTGTGGCTGGACGGTGCCTGGCGCAAGGCCACCCCTGCTTTCAATATCGAGTTGTGCGAGAAGTTTGGCTTGCTGCCGCTCGAATTTAATGGTGTCGACGATTCGATTTACCACGCGTTTGACCGCGCGGGCAATCGGCACATGGAGTACGTGCGACAGCGCGGCACGTTCAATGATCTGCCCTTGGCCGAGATGGTGGCGACTTTTCGCGAGATCTACACCAGCCCGATGCCCGGCAACAACCTGTCAGGCGAGTTGCAATCGGCCGACTTCCTGGCCGATGTCGATTCGGAAAACAAAGCCGTTTAACGCGACAGGGTGTAGACCGAGGTTCCGGCCCGCAGATTAGGGGCGAAGCGGATGGTCTGGCCGTCCTGAATGCCGAAACTGTCGAGCACGCGCAAGCCGCTGCGTTGCGCCAGCACAGCCAGGTCAGCGTGCGTGCCAACACGGATATTGGGCGTGTCGTACCACTGGTAAGGCAGGCGCCGCGTTACGGGCATGCGCCCGCGCAGCACGCTCAGGCGATTGGGCCAGTGGGCGAAATTGGGAAAGGCAAGCACACCGATGCGCCCCACCCGCACTGTTTCCCGCAGCATGACTTCAGCGTTGCGCAGATGTTGCAAGGTATCGATTTGCAGCACGACGTCAAAAGTGGCATCATCAAACAGGGACAGGCCTTCATCCAGATTGAGCTGGATCACGTTGACCCCGCGCTGGGCGCAGGCCAGCACATTGGCATCATCGATCTCGATGCCGTAACCCGTGCAACGACGCGCTTCTTTCAAATAAGCCAGCATGGCGCCATCGCCACACCCCAGATCAAGTACGCGCGAACCCGGCGGTACCAGTCGCGCAATGGTTTCCATGGTGGCTGAATCACTCATGCTGCGACCTCCTTGAGGATGCCGTCAAAATAGGATCGAACGAGCTTGAGATAGCGAGGGTCGTCCAGCAGGAAGGCATCATGCCCATGCGGCGCGTCAATTTCGGCGTAACTGACGTCGCGGCGGTTGTCCAGCAGGGCCTTGACGATCTCCCGGCTGCGTTTGGGCGCGAAGCGCCAGTCGGTGGTGAAACTCACCAGCAGGAATTTGCTGGTAGCGCTGGCCAAAGCCAGACCGAGATCGCCACCGTGATCGCGAGCCGGGTCGAAGTAGTCGAGTGCACGCGTGATCAGCAAATAGGTGTTGGCGTCGAAGTACTCGGCAAATTTGTCGCCTTGATGGCGCAGATAGCTTTCGATCTGGAATTCGACTTCCTGGGTGCTGAAAAGATAGGCCCCCACGCTCGTCGCTGCGCGTACTGCGCTGCCCCCCGCGGGGGCGGTTTCGCCTTGGGGCGGCCCGGCGTCGAAACTGGCCTTCTGGCTTAGTGCGGAACGGAGTTGTCGTCCGAACTTTTCGTTCATCACATCATCACTGAGGTAGGTGATGTGGCCAATCATGCGGGCAATGCGCAGCCCGCGCTTGGGTATAACGCCATGCTCATAAAAATGACCCCCATGAAAGTCGGGGTCGGTCACGATGGCGCGGCGCGCCACTTCATTGAAAGCAATGTTCTCCGCCGTCAGGTTCGGGGCGCTCGCCACGACCACAGCGTGGCGCACACGCTGCGGGTACTGCAGCGTCCAGCTCAACGCCTGCATGCCGCCCAGTGAACCGCCCATGACGGCTGCCAGGGTTTGGATTCCAAGCGCATCGAGCAAACGGGCCTGGGCATTGACCCAGTCTTCCACCGTCACGACCGGAAAATCAGCCCCATAGACCCGTCCGGTGTCGGGATTGATGTGCATGGGGCCGGTGGAACCAAAGCAGGAGCCCAGATTGTTGACGCCGATGACAAAGAAATGGTCGGTGTCGAGCGGCTTGCCCGGGCCTATCATGTTGTCCCACCAGCCTTCGGACTTTTCCTGCCCGGCATAGACGCCTGCCACGTGATGCGAGGCATTGAGTGCATGGCAGATCAGCACGGCATTCGATCTATCCGCGTTGAGCCTGCCGTAGGTCTCAAAACTCAAGGCGTAATCGCGAATCTGCGCGCCGCTTTGCAAAGGCAAAACGGCGGCAAAGTGCATCGACTGTGGCGTGGCAATCATCAAATAAAAAACCCGGCACCGCTAAAGGCGGAGCCGGGTTGGCGGGCGTCTTTAGCTGAACTTATTAAGCGCCCGCAAGCTGTAGCAAATCGGCGCCCGTGCAGTATATCAACCCTGTCCATGCTCGGCAAACACCGATGCCCCGCTCGCATGGCTTGTTTTGGGCACCCCCTGCTGGCTCGACGAGCTGTTGCACCAGTCTCGGGGCGGGCAGGATCGATTTTGGCGCGCTATTTGCTTTGGTTTGGTGCGTTGCTTGGTCTAGCCGTGTTTACGCACCAATTCAACTCATTTAATTCAAAGAGGATTTCATGGAAGCACTAAAACAGGGCGCTGACACCCTGTTCATTCTTTTAGGCGCCGTCATGGTGCTGGCCATGCATGCCGGATTTGCGTTTCTGGAGTTGGGCACGGTACGCCGCAAGAACCAGGTTAACGCCCTGGTCAAGATTCTGGTCGACTTCTCGGTCTCCACCGTTGTCTATTTTTTGCTTGGCTACAGCGTGGCTTACGGCACCAGCTTCTTTGTCGGCGCGGAACAATTGGCTGCCAGGAATGGCTATGAACTGGTCAAGTTCTTCTTCCTGCTGACTTTTGCCGCTGCGATTCCCGCCATCATCTCGGGTGGCATTGCCGAGCGCGCCAAGTTCTGGCCGCAACTGATCGCCACCGCCGTCATCGTCGGCCTGATCTACCCGTTCTTCGAGGGAATCGCCTGGAACGGGCACCTGGGCGTGCAGTCCTGGATCAAGGCGCTCACAGGTGCGGAATTTCATGATTTCGCCGGTAGCGTGGTGGTCCACGCTTTGGGTGGCTGGATTGCCCTGCCGGCGGTCATCCTGCTGGGTGCCCGCAGCAACCGCTATCGCAAGGACGGCGCGATCTCGGCCCACCCGCCATCGAGCATCCCGTTTCTTGCGCTGGGTGCCTGGGTCTTGACGGTCGGATGGTTTGGCTTCAACGTGATGAGTGCCCAGACCCTGGACAAGATCTCCGGGCTGGTGGCGGTCAATTCAGTGATGGCCATGGTGGGCGGTACGCTGGCGGCACTGATTGCTGGAAAGAACGACCCTGGTTTTGTGCACAACGGGCCCCTGGCGGGCTTGGTGGCGGTTTGCGCCGGTTCGGACCTGATGCATCCGCTGGGGGCCTTGGTCGTTGGAGCCGTGGCCGGGGGCATCTTCGTTTTCATGTTCACCCTGACGCAAAACAAGTGGAAGATTGATGATGTGCTGGGCGTCTGGCCCCTGCACGGCCTGTGCGGCACCTGGGGCGGCGTGGCGGCAGGAATTTTCGGCAGCAAGGCCTTGGGCGGTCTGGGAGGCGTCGCATTGGGCGCTCAGCTCATTGGCACCTCCTTGGGCGTGATTTGGGCCGTGATGGGAGGTCTGCTGATATACAGCCTGCTCAAGAAAACCATGGGTTTGCGCCTGAGCCAGGAAGAAGAATTTGACGGGGCCGACCTGTCGATTCACAAAATCAGCGCATCGCCCGAGCGGGAGGCGAATTGGTAAAAATCGCTAGCACTGATTTTCGCCTTTGGCAGAAATATTTGTGAAAATATAAAACTTGACGCATAATGCACCGGCATTGCCGAAAATCGGTTATGCAAGTTTGCGGTGTTTAGTCAGTTTCGCGTCTGCTTTAAGTCTACATTGGTTTGTTGATTGCGGGTTAATTGCGGTTTTGGACTCCATCGCGTTTTGAGTCATTTTGAGGAGTCCTTTCGTGGGCAACAAACTTTACGTGGGCAACCTGCCCTACACTTTCCGTGACGAAGACCTGCAGCAAGCTTTTGCTGCACACGGCACCGTCACCAGCGCCAAGGTCATGATGGAGCGCGATACCGGTCGCTCCAAAGGCTTCGGCTTTGTGGAAATGGGCAGTGATGCTGAGGCGCAAGCCGCCATCAGCGGCATGAACGGTCAACAATACGGTGGTCGTGGTCTCGTGGTTAACGAAGCCCGTCCGATGGAACCCCGTCCTCCCCGCACTGGCGGCGGCTTCGGTGGCGGTGGTGGTGGCGGCGGTTACGGCGGTGGTGCCGGCGGCGGCCGCAGTGGCGGTGGCGGCGGTTACGGCGGTGGCGCTGGCGGCGGTGGCCGCAGTGGCGGCGGCGGCGGCGGTGGTTACGGCGGTGGCCGCAGCAGCTACTAAGCACCGGTCGGAATTCACTGATCGACAAAGAAGGGCCCTTGTGGCCCTTTTTTCATGAGTTCAATTTGCGATGCTGCGCGGTTTTCGCGGGCGCCCGGCAAAGGCTTTGTCAAACCAGCTGTTGGGCAGCACTCGCAGCACTTTTGCCAGTACGCCCATCTGCCAAGGGATCACGCGGTAGCTGGCACCCGCTTCTATTGCTCGCCATGCCTTGGCGGCGAACTGGTCGGCCTGCATCAAGAACGGCATGCTGTAAGCGTTCTTCTGCGTCAAGGGGGTGTCGATGTAGCCCGGGCAGAGGGTCACCACCTTGACACCGGTGCCACGCAAGTCGCCCCGCAGGCACTCACAATAACTGATCATGGCGGCCTTGCTCGGACAGTTTGCGCCATGACCGGGAAAGCCCCGAATACCGTTAACGCTGCTGATGCCGACCAGGACACCAGAGCCGCGCTTGACCATAGCGCGCAAAAAGGGGTGAAAAGTGGCGGCCGTGCCCGTATTGTTGATGGCAAAAGTTCTGGCGATGACCTCGATATCCTGGCGCTCAGCCGTATCCACACCAACGCTGATTCCGGCGCAAGCGATCACGACGTCGGGCAGGCCCTGACTCTCGAGACAATCCTGCCCGGCAGCCACGATGTGGTCTGTGATCGATACGTCAGCACCGTAAACCCGGCAGCGTTCTGGTGCTATATCACGCTCGTCAATCCAGGACTGGATTTGGGCGGTTCTGCGCGCCACCAGCGCCAAGGAATACCCTGCCCGGTAAAACTGCCATGCCAGCGCCTGACCAATTCCACTGGAAGCGCCGGTGATGAATACCAGTCTGGACATGGGAGCACCCGGTTTGAACTACGGAATCGCACCCGGCAACAAGGTGCCCTTGACTCGCCCCTTAAGCTGGAGCACCCGCTCGACATTGTCGAAATCGAGGCTGTCTGCGGTGAATCGATCGTTGCCCCGGATCAATTCCACCGGTTTGTGCGACTTGATGCGCTCAGCTTTCAAGAAGGCGTGCAGGAACTCGCCACGAAACTCACCGCGCGGCTGAGAGTTGCCGGCGGCGTCAACCAGCGCTTCGCGCACCACATGCGCGTCGCCAAACAGTTCCACTTCGGAAGCATCAGCATTCGTCACAGCGCGCTTGGCCGTTGCTGTAGTCAAGTGACCTCCCGAGCCAAACGATCGGATTCGGACAAAGTCAATTTCCAGTGTGTCGGTGTCGGGGAAGTGACGCGCATCGGCTCCGACCACTTCGCTCTTCAGATGTCCCGAATCGTCAAAGGTCCTGACAGAAAACTTGCGCAGAAAATAGTCCGCTTCATGGCGGGCCGGCACAGGCGAATCGGGGGGCATCAGTTGGGGCGTGCTGCGAACCAGCCAGTAAGTCCCGAAAGCGAGCAGGCCCATCAGGACCACCGGCAGGTACAGCGACAACTGCTGCCATGCATTGCGCAAGAAATGGATCACTGCGCCGCTTCCCGCAACAGCGCCGCATACTTGCCGCTGGCAACCAGCAGCAAGTCACACAATTCCCTGGCAGCACCCTGTCCGCCAGACGCCTGCGTTACATAGTGCGCCATCGCTTTGACTTCGACGTGGGCATTGGGCGGAGCACAAGCCAGCGCACAGCGCTGCATCACCGGCAGGTCCGGCCAGTCGTCCCCCATAGCGGCTGCCTGACTCCAGTCCAGTCCCAAAGTCTTCAGCGTTTCCTCAGCAGCCGGCTGCTTGTCTTCTTTCCCATAGTGCACATGTTCAATGCCCAGTGCCGCCAGTCGCAGACGCAGGGCTTTCGAATCGCGGCCGGTGATGACCGCCGGCACGATGCCCGCGCGCTGGAGTAATTTCAGTCCATGGCCGTCCAGCGTATGAAAGCGCTTGATGGTTTCGCCGGTCTCGCCAAAATAAAGGCCACCATCCGTCAGCACGCCATCCACATCAAAAAACACCAGCTTGATGCCTTGCGCCTGAAGCAGGAGTTCTGGCGGGAAATTGAGTGCGGGAGTCATATCACCTTGGCCCGCATCAGGTCGTTGCTGTTGAGAGCGCCACACAAGCGCCCCGCCGCATCAACCACCAACACACTGGTAATGCAACGATGTTCCATCATTTCGGCCGCCTCCACCGCAAGCGCATCACGGGCGACGGTGCTGGGTTTGGGGTGCATGACCTGCTGCGCCGTGGTGTCGCGCAAGTCAATGCCCTTTTCAACCAGCCGACGCAAATCGCCATCGGTAAAAATGCCCAGCACCTGATCGTCGTCATCCACAATGGCGGTTGCCCCCAGCCCTTTGCTGCTCATCTCACGCATCAGTTCGCTGAAACTGGCTTGCGGTCCGACTCGCGGCACGGCGTCGCCCGAACGCATCACGTCACTGACGTGAGTGAGCAACTTGCGCCCCAGTGCACCGCCTGGGTGCGACCGGGCAAAGTCTTCCGCCTTGAAGCCGCGTGCATCAAGCAAGGCCACTGCCAGTGCGTCACCAAGCGCAAGCTGCGCTGTGGTACTGGCTGTCGGCGCCAGATTGAGCGGGCAGGCCTCCTTCTGCACGGCGCAATCGAGAAAGATATCGGCATGCCGGGCCAATGTAGATTCGGCTTTGCCGGTCATGGCAATCAGTGGCGCACCCATGCGCTTGAGCACCGGCAGAATAGCCGTCAATTCCTCTGACTCCCCGCTGTTCGAGATGGCGAGTACAAGATCGACCGGCTTGATCATGCCCAGGTCGCCATGGCTGGCTTCAGCCGGATGGACGAACAAGGCTGGCGTTCCAGTGGAAGCCAGTGTGGCGGCAATCTTGCGCCCGATATGACCGCTCTTGCCCATGCCCATCACAACCACCCGACCGCTGACGCGCAACATCATCTCGACAGCCTGAGCAAAGGAATCTCCAAGATGCTGCTTCAGACCAAGCACGGCGGCGGCCTCAATGTCCAGCGTCTCGCGCGCCAGTCGAATGGCCTGCTCGGCCTGACTGTTTCGGGCCGTGGTGTGTTGGCTTGTCATCCGTTCATTTTATAGATCAGCGCGCGACTTGCTAGTATCCGGCTCATGAGCCCGCTTCAACTGACACTTCTGTACCTGCTGGCAGCTGTGCTGGGGGTGGTCGTGTGCCGCTCTTTCAAGCTACCGCCGATGCTGGGCTACCTGGCCGTCGGCGTGGTGATCGGACCCAACGCGCTGGCCGTCGCCAAGAACGCCGATGGCGTGCGCAACCTGGGTGAATTCGGTGTTGTTTTTCTGATGTTTGTCATTGGGCTGGAGTTCAATCTGGCCAAACTGCGCGCCATGCGCAACCATGTGTTTGGACTTGGCTTCTTCCAGGTGATGCTGACCATGCTTGGCGCCACGGCGGCAGCCATGACGCTGGCCTTTTTCGCCCCGAAGCTGTGGGGCATGAGTTGGCAAACCGCATTGGCCTTGTCCAGCGCGCTGGCGATGAGCAGCACAGCCATTGTGGTGAAGCTGATGACCGAGCGGCTGGAAATGGAGTCTGAACACGGCAAGCGTGTCATGGGCGTACTGCTGTTTCAGGATCTGGCCGTGGTCCCCTTGCTGGTTCTGATCCCGGCTCTCGGAGCCACGGGTGAAGCACTGTTTAACACGCTGCTGGTGGCGGCACTGAAGGCCGCGCTCCTGATCACGCTGCTGCTGATTGGTGGCCCGCACGTGATCCGATGGTGGCTGACACTGGTGGCACGACGCAAGAGCGAGGAATTGTTCGTGCTCAATTTGCTGCTAATCACCTTGGGTCTGGCCTGGTTAACGGAGTTGGCAGGTTTGAGTCTGGCGCTGGGCGCTTTTATTGCTGGCATGCTGATCTCTGAGACTCAGTTCAAGCAACAGGTGGAAACGGATATCCGGCCGTTTCATGATGTTTTGTTGGGACTGTTCTTCATCAGCATTGGCATGATGCTTGACTGGCGACTCGTCTTGGAGCGCTGGCCGCTGGTGCTGGTGCTGGTCACGCTGCCCGTGCTGTTCAAAGCTGCTGTGGTTACCGGGCTGGCTCGCGCACTGGGTGCCACCGCGGGCGTCTCGCTGCGCACCGGCCTGTACCTGGCGCAGGCTGGGGAGTTCGGATTTGTGCTGCTGACACTGGCGCAAAGCAATGCACTGGTTCCGCCAGCGCTGTTGAACCCGATTCTGGCGAGCATGGTGCTGTCCATGCTGGCAACACCCTTCATCATCCTGTACAGCAACCCACTGGTGATGAAACTGGTCAGCAGCGAGTGGTTGCAGCAGTCCCTGCAAATGACCACCATTGCCCGCAAATCGATCAATGTCAACAAGCATGTGATCATTTGCGGCTTTGGTCGGTGCGGGCAAAACCTGGCGCGCATGCTCGACCTTGAGGGCATTCCCTACATGGCGCTGGATCTGGATCCGGATCGCGTGCGTCAGGCAGCGGCGGCTGGTGATTCGGTGGTGTTTGGTGATGCGGCTCGCCTGCAGGCCCTGATGGCAGCAGGCCTGGCACGCGCCAGTGCCGTCGTCATTACTTACCTGGAAGTTCCTGCCGCCATGAAGGTGCTGGCGCATGTGCGCGCCCACGCGCCAAAGGTGCCCGTTATCGTTCGTACACAGGACGACCATGATTTGGAGGCGCTGCAACAGGCCGGCGCCACCGAAGTGGTGCCAGAAGCCATTGAGGGTTCTCTGATGCTGGCCAGTCATGCGCTGGCTCTGGTTGGTGTGCCGATGCGGCGCGTGCTGCGCATCGTTCAAGGTCAGCGTGATGCCCGCTACAACCTGCTGCGCGGCTATTTTCATGGCGCCGATGACAACTCGGCCGATGAATTGCATCAGGAGCGCCTGACATCCTTGACACTCCCGCCGCGCGCTGTCTGCATCGGCAAACGGCTCAGCGAACTGACCGAGCAGACAGTGGAGGTCCACATCGTCAGTCTGCGCCGCAGCGGCGGCAAAGTGATATCGGTCATGCAGGATCCTGCGATTGAAGATGGCGATACCCTGGTTCTGTCAGGCAAGACCGAGTCGCTACTGCTGGCGGAACAAAAACTGCTGCTGGGCTGAACCGGCGTCGCTGTGTCGCAAGGCACAATACCGAATCAAGCTCTCATCAACGCACCATGCAAAACCTCAGCGTCAATCAGTACCTCAGAGACCACATCCGCACCGTGCCTGATTGGCCTGCGCCGGGCGTTCAGTTTCGCGACATCACGCCACTGTTGCAGGAGGCCAAGGTGTTTCGCGTGTTGATTGATGCCTTTGTGCACCGCTACATGGGGCCGGACATGCGACCTGACGTGGTGGCGGGGCTCGATGCGCGCGGTTTCATTCTGGGCGCTGTGGTGGCTTACGAGTTGAACGTCGGCTTCGTTCCGATCCGCAAGAAGGGAAAGCTGCCGTTCACCACCGTGGAAGAAACCTATGAGCTGGAGTACGGTAGCGCAACCGTTGAACTGCATACAGACGCCGTCAAGCAGGGTGACCGCGTGTTGTTGATTGACGACCTGATCGCCACCGGTGGCACCATGATGGCGGGCAAGAAATTACTCGAAAAACTCGGCGCTCTGGTCATGGAAGGTGCGGCTATCGTCGATCTGCCAGAGCTTGGTGGCTCCGGCAAGCTGCGTGCTTCCGGTTTGCCGCTATTTACCTTGATCGACTTTTCCGGACACTGAGCTCTCGTCTATTTGCCGATGCAGAAATTCGAGAAAATCGTCCCAAGGAGATCATCTGAAGTAAATTCACCGGTAATCTCACTCAAGGCGTTTTGCGCCAGGCGAAGTTCTTCTGCCAGCAGATCGAGTGAGGCCCCGTGATCCAGCAGATGCGCGTGCGCATCGATCAAGTGATCCCGTACGCGTTGCAATGCCTGTAGATGCCGCTGCCGCGAAATGTAGACGCCCTCGGGTGCAGATTGCCAGCCCGCCAGGGCCAGCAACTCGCGACGCAAGGCGTCCAGCCCGAGTCCCGTCTTGGCGGACAAACTCATTCCCGGCTGGTGACCTGGCTTGTTGACCGCATCGACCTTGTTCCAGATGTCCATAACGGGTGTTCTGTTTGGCAGCTTTTCTGCCAGCAAGCCCGCAATGATTGCCTCGTTGGCGATGTAAGCCGCGTTGTCAGAGCGCGTCAGGTCGTGCAGGAATAAAACCACATCAGCGGTTTTGATGGCGTCCCAGGCATGTGTGATGCCCACCTTCTCGACTTCATCTTCACTCTCGCGCAGACCTGCGGTGTCAATCACGTGGACAGGCACACCTTCGATCTGAATGGTTTGCTGTACTTTGTCGCGCGTGGTTCCGGCAACCGGGGTAACAATCGCCAATTCAGCGCCAGCCAAAGCGTTGAGCAATGACGACTTTCCTGCATTGGGCTGCCCCGCGATCACCACACGGATGCCTTCACGCAAGAGCGCTCCCTGGCGCGCGCTTTGCAGAATGGTTTTCACCGCTTGCTGCAAACCCGTCAATTGGCCGAGAGCATCTGCCCTTTGCAGGAAATCAATTTCCTCTTCCGGAAAGTCCAGTGTTGCCTCGACCAACATGCGCAACTGGATCAAACGATCCCGCAGTGCATTGATTTCTCCGGAAAACGCGCCTGACAGGGATCGACTGGCACCGCGAGCAGCAGCCTCGGTACTTGCGTCAATCAGATCCGCAATCGCCTCAGCCTGGGCCAGATCGATCTTGCCGTTGAGGAAGGCGCGCTCGGAAAATTCGCCCGGTTGTGCCACGCGCAAGCCGACCAGTTGCGGCTGCTTGCCGCTGTCAGCGATCTGAACGCCGGCTTCAATCACACGGGACAACAAGAGTTGCAGAACCACTGGACCGCCATGCGCCTGCAACTCCAGCACATCCTCGCCCGTGAAGGAGTGGGGGGCGGGAAAGTAAATCGCCAGGCCAAAATCTATGGCTTGCCCTGCGGAATCAAGAAACGCGCCGTAGCTGGCCTGGCGCGGCTGCAGTCGCCGCCCACAGATCGCCTGCACCAGGGGTTCAAGCTGTTTGCCGCTGACCCGGACAATGCCAACCGCGCCCCGACCGGCTGCGGTGGCGATGGCCGCAATCGGATCGTGATGACGCGCCAGCACGCTCTAGCTCAGAACTTTGGCAGGTTGAATTGGGGTGGCACACCCATCCGGGTATTGATAACCCATTGCTGCGCGATCGACAACACGTTGTTGGTAATCCAGTACAGCACCAGACCGGCCGGGAAGAAGAAAAACATGACGCTGAAAGCAAGCGGCATGAACCACATCATCTTGGCTTGCATCGGGTCCGGCGGCGCCGGGTTGAGCGCGGTTTGCAGCACCGTGGTCAGGGTCATGACGATAGGCAAAATGTAATAGGGGTCCGGCGAGGACAGATCGTGAATCCACATCACCCAGGGCGCATTTCGCATTTCGACGCTGGACAAGAGCACCCAATACAGAGCGATGAAGACCGGGATCTGGATCATGATAGGGAAGCATCCGCCCATCGGGTTGACCTTTTCTTCCCGATAAATCCGCATCATCTCCTGCTGCATCTGTTGCGGGTTGTCCTTCAGACGCTCGCGCATTTCAGTCACTTTGGGGTTAATGGCCTTCATCTT
>JBAXOZ010000039.1:0-18576 GCA_037132975.1 Comamonadaceae bacterium | reverse complement strand
CTGGTCAAGGAGCAGGCTGAACGCGAAGGATTGCATGAAATTTTCAAAGCTGCCGGCTTTGAATGGCGTGAGCCGGGTTGCTCCATGTGTCTGGCCATGAATGCGGACCGGCTGGAGCCGGGCGAGCGTTGCGCATCTACCAGCAACCGCAACTTTGAAGGGCGCCAGGGCGCCGGCGGACGCACGCATCTGGTCAGTCCTGCCATGGCCGCTGCGGCCGCCATTCATGGTCACTTTGTTGACGTCAGAAAATTTGCTTAGCCAGGCCAGCCAAAGAAAGCATCATGCAAAAGTTCACCGTACACCAGGGACTCGTCGCTCCGATCGATCGAGAAAACGTCGACACCGACGCCATCATCCCCAAGCAGTTCCTGAAATCCATTCGCAAAACCGGTTTTGGACAGAACCTTTTTGACGAATGGCGTTACCTTGATGCGGGCTTTCCGGGACAAGACCCGAACAGCCGCCGGCCCAACCCTGACTTCGTGCTGAATCTGCCGCGTTACACAGGCGCATCCATCCTGCTGGCACGCAAGAACTTTGGTTGTGGCTCCTCGCGCGAACACGCGCCCTGGGCGCTTGACCAGTATGGCTTTCGCGCCATTCTTGCCCCCAGTTACGCCGATATCTTCTTCAACAACAGTTTCAAGAATGGCTTGTTGCCGATTGTCCTGAGCGAAGCTCAAGTCAACCAGTTGTTTGACGAAACAGCCGCCTTCCCTGGTTACAGTTTGACCATCGACCTGGAACGTCAAAGGGTCATCAAACCGGATGGCGCCGAGTTGGCGTTTGAGGTCCAGGCCTTTCGCAAGTACTGCCTTCTCAACGGCTTTGACGACATTGGCCTGACCTTGCGCCACGCCGAAAAAATCAAGACGTTTGAGGCACAACGCCTCGCGCAAAAGCCGTGGCTGACCCGTACCTTGCTGGCCTAGCCTCCGATCAAAATGCTTTCCCAGTTCTGTCCTTAACCGTTCGAAAGATTTAGTCTGACCATGAAAATTGCAGTATTGCCGGGTGATGGTATCGGCACCGAGATTGTGGCGGAGGCGGTCAAGGTGCTGGGCGCCCTCGACCTGAAGTTCGAGATGGAAACCGCCTTGGTAGGCGGCGCCGCTTACGAAGCCTACGGCCATCCCCTGCCAGAGGCCACCCTGAAACTGGCCAAAGAGGCGGACGCGGTGCTGTTTGGCGCCGTGGGCGACTGGAAATACGACAAGCTCGAACGCAGCCTGCGTCCTGAACAGGCCATCCTCGGCCTGCGCAAGAACCTCGGCTTGTTTGCCAATTTCCGACCGGCCATCTGCTATGAACAACTGGTCGACGCTTCCAGCCTCAAGCCCGAGCTTGTGGCCGGTCTGGACATCCTGATCATTCGCGAACTCACCGGCGACATCTATTTTGGCCAGCCACGAGGCCGGCGCATCGCCACCGACGGGCACTTCCCCGGAACCGAGGAAGCGTTTGACACGATGCGCTATTCACGCCCTGAAATTGAACGCATTGCCCACGTGGCATTCCAGGCGGCCCGCAAGCGATCCGGCCGCGTGACCAGCGTGGACAAAGCCAACGTCCTGGAAACGTTCCAGTTCTGGAAGGATGTGGTGACCGAGGTCGGCCAGCAATATCCGGATGTGCAACTCGATCACATGTATGTGGACAACGCCGCCATGCAACTGGTGCGCGCGCCCAAAAAATTCGACGTCGTGGTGACAGGCAATATATTTGGCGACATACTCAGCGACGAAGCGGCGATGCTGACCGGCTCCATCGGCATGCTGCCATCGGCAAGTTTGAATTCCAGCAGCCAGGGCTTGTACGAGCCCAGTCACGGCAGTGCCCCGGACATCGCAGGCCAAGGCATAGCCAACCCCCTGGCGACTATTTTGAGTGCCGCAATGATGCTGCGCTTCAGTCTGAAGCAGCCCGCCGCGGCCGATCGAATTGAAGTGGCCGTCAAATCGGTGCTGACGCAGGGGCTTCGCACCGCCGATATCTTTAGCGCTGGCACCACGAGGGTGAACACCCAGGAAATGGGCGCTGCCGTGGTCAAGGCCCTGTGATTTTTGATTTCGTAATTCCAACCATTTGAAAGAGCAACATGAAGAAAATTGGTAATCTGGTCGGTCTCGTAGGCTGGCGCGGCATGGTCGGTTCGGTCTTGATGGACCGCATGCAATCCGAGGGCGATTTTGACTTGATCGAACCCGTCTTCTTTTCCAGTTCTGACGCCGGTGGCAAGGCACCCGCGCAGGCCAAGAATCAGACCGCGCTGAAGGACGCCTTTGACATCGAAGCACTGAAGAAGTGCGACATCATCATCAGCGCACAGGGTGGCGACTACACCACCGAAGTCTTCCCCAAACTGCGTGCCAGCGGCTGGAACGGACACTGGATTGACGCCGCCTCAACCTTGCGCATGAAGGAAGACGCCGTCATCATCCTGGACCCGGTCAACATGCCGGTCATCCAGAATGCACTGTCCAAAGGCGGCAATAACTGGATCGGCGGCAATTGCACGGTCAGTTGCATGCTGATGGGGGTCGGAGCTCTCTACAAGGCGGGCCTGGTCGAATGGATGACCAGCATGACTTACCAGGCCGCCTCGGGTGGTGGCGCCCAACACATGCGCGAATTGCTGACCCAATTCGGAACACTCAACGCAGAGGTCAAAGCCCTGCTCGACGATCCGAAGTCGGCCATTCTCGAAATAGACCGCAAAGTGCTGGCCAAGCAACAGTCACTCAGCAGCGCAGAGACGGCCAATTTCGGTGTACCGCTGGGCGGCAACCTGATTCCGTGGATTGACAAAGACCTGGGCAACGGCATCAGCCGCGAAGAGTGGAAGGCTGGCGCGGAAGCCAACAAGATTTTGGGACAAGGCCCGGGCTTCGGTACCGCCGCAGTCCCGGTGGACGGCTTCTGTGTTCGGGTCGGCGCGATGCGATGCCACAGCCAGGCTCTGACCTTCAAACTCAAGAAGGACGTGCCGACGGCTGACATCGAAGCCCTGATCGCTGCCGACAACGCCTGGGTCAAGGTCGTGCCCAACACACGCGAGGCCAGTCTGCGCGATCTGACCCCGGTCGCCGTAACAGGAACACTGGGAATCCCGGTGGGACGGATCCGCAAACTTGCGATGGGACCGGAGTACGTCGGTGCCTTTACGATTGGCGACCAGCTCCTGTGGGGTGCCGCAGAGCCCCTGCGTCGCATGCTGCGCGTCTTGCTGGCGGCCTGAGCCGGGGTTGACGCAAGTGCCAGATATGTTATGGTCTGCTTCCAATTTTGAGTATCGAGGCCTTGTTTCGGAACATGAAGTCGCTATTGCAGCAGTCTGAACTACGGAGTCCACCAATTGATTGCTAAATCACATCGCTGGCATCAAGTCGCTGTCGCGGCGGCGGCCTTGTGCGGACTGTGGGGCTCCAGTGCCATGGCCTTGTCGCTTGGCCGTATCACGGTCCAGTCGGCGCTGGGTGAGCCTTTGCGTGCAGAAGTTGATCTACTCGACATCAATGCCGAGGAAGCCGCCTCTTTGCAACCCTCGGTTGCGTCACCGGAAAGCTTCAAGGCCGCAGGACTCGACTACAACGCAGCCCTGGCAGGTTTGCAGGCCAGCCTGCAGAGACGCTCCGATGGGCGAGCCTATATTCGCTTGAGCGGCGAGCGCGTCATCAGCGATCCCTTTGTCGACCTGATTCTGGAGACAAGGTGGTCCAGCGGTCGCATTGTGCGGGACTACACGCTCCTGTTTGACCCGCCCAATCTGCGCACCACTGCGGCAGTCGCACCAACGCCAGCACAGATCAGCCCACAGCCCGTTGTCAATCCGCCCCGTCCTGCCGCAGCTCCGACCCCGACTCCGGCTGCAGCGCCCCCCGCGGCCAGCGCCAAAGCAGCGCCTGAACCCCTCAGGGCAGCCGCACCCGCGGCGGCACGCGCGCCGGTCGCACTCGTGCCGCCAGCCAGCGCTACCAGGATCAGCGTCAAGCCGGGTGACACCGCGAGCAGGATTGCTGCCGCCACCCGACCCGACAATGTTTCCCTTGATCAGATGCTGGTCGCGCTGCTGCGTGCCAATCCCGCGTCGTTCATGGGCGACAACGTCAACCGCATCAAGGCTGGGGCCATCCTCAACGTTCCTACAGCAGATCAGGCAGCGAGCACGCCGGCCGCCCAAGCGACGCAATTGATTGTTGCGCAAAGCAGGGACTTCAATGAATTCCGTCGAAAGCTTGCGCTCGCCGCGCCTGATACACCCCTGATCGTGACAGAGCGCCTCGCCGCCGGCGCCATCGAGGCGAGGGTCGAAGAAAAAAAGTCCATTGCGACAGCGCCGGACAAGTTGACATTGTCCAAAGCTGCGATCGACAAGATCTCTGCTGAGGACAAGCTGGCCAAGGAACGCAGCACCAAGGACACCGCGGACCGCGCAGCAGAAATAGCCAAGAACATCAGTGACCTTGGGAAACTTGGTACGGCATCGAGCGCGGCGGCAACAGCGGCACCTGCAGCGTCTGCCGTGAGTGCGGCAAGTGCAGCAGTTGCGCAACAAGCCAGTACCGGTGCGTCGTCACCAAGCAGCAGCGCAAGCAGCGTCAAGGTGGCGCCGCCTGTGGCGCCCAAGCCGCAAGCGAGCGTATTCGAGAGTCTGTTTGAAAATCCCTATCTCCCCGTCGCCGGGGCCGCTCTGCTTGGATTGCTGGCAATTCTTGGCATCTACCGATCTCGTCAACGCAAGAATGAACAGCCCTCTGACAGCGCCATGATCGAAAACCAGGGGCGCCCGGACGGCTACTTTGCAGTCGGCGGTGGACAGAACGTGGACACGAATCGCGGCGCCGAAGCCGGCTCATCCATGGTCTCCTCTCCCAGCCAGCTTGAAAGCGTTGACGTTGACGTTGGCGCTGACGACGTCGACCCGGTAGCCGAAGCCGACGTCTATCTGGCTTATGGACGCGATTTGCAGGCCGAGGAAATCCTGAAGGACGCGTTGCGTGCGACGCCACAGCGCATTGCCATTCACCAGAAATTGCTCGAACTCTTTGCCAAACGACGTGACATCAAATCGTTTCAGCACGTCGCTGCGAAAGCTTTCAGGTTGACCGACAGCGACAGCCCGGAATGGCAACGCATACGCGAACTCGGTCTGAGCATTGACCCGGGCAATCCGCGCTACCTGCCAGGCTGGCAGCCCGCCGAGGCCGAGGGCAAACCCTCCATTCCCGCCCCGCTGGAAGACAGCACCACCCGACCAGGTAGCGATGCTGGTGTCAGCCCGCAGGGCACAGCAATCCAGGCCAGCGCTGGGATGGATCTCGATCTGGATCTGGACTTTTCCCTCGATGACGAGCCAGCCCCTGCCGAAGGTGAAACAAGCGCCAGCGTTGCCACAACGACCCCTGCTGCGCTTTCGGACGCCCTCCACAAGCCTGTGCCCGAAGCAAAAGCAGCGCCGGCACAGGATTTCGGCATGCTGGAATTTGACCTCGGCTCGCTCTCGCTTGATTTGGGAGACGAGATCGAATCTGATGCCAGTGCTGAACCAGCCAAAGCGCAAGATCCCTTGGCAACCAAGCTGGAACTTTCAGAAGAATTCCTCGCCATCGGCGACATCGACGGTGCGCGCACCCTGATCGAAGAAGTCATTGCAGAAGCCTCGGGTGACATCCAGCTCAAGGCGAAAAAAGCTTTGAGCGATCTTCCGTCGCTGTGATCGTAACGTGCGCCTGGCACTTGGCATCAGCTACAACGGCCAGGCCTATCAGGGCTGGCAGAGCCAGTTGTCAGGGCAAACCATCCAGGATCGACTCGAGTTGGCGCTCGGCAAGTTCAGCGCGCACAAGGTGTCAACCCTGTGCGCCGGTCGCACCGATGCCGGCGTGCACGGCTTGATGCAGGTCGTCCATTTCGACACCCGACTCGATCGCACGACTTCCTCCTGGGTGCGCGGTACCAACTCGTTCCTGCCACGCGACATCGCGGTCCAATGGGCACATCCGGTACCCGATGAGTTTCACTGTCGCTCCAACGCCCTGTCCCGCCGCTATGCCTATGTGTTGCTGGAGTCACCCGTGCGCCCCAGCATCGACCATGGCCGCGTCGGCTGGGTCTTTACACCGCTGGACCTCGGCGCCATGCAGCAAGCCGCCCGGCACCTGATGGGCGAACATGATTTCACTTCCTTTCGTGCCTCTGCCTGTCAAGCCTTGTCGCCGGTGAAAACCTTGCAGTCGATTGATATCACCCGGCGCGGTGCCTACTGGCGCTTCGACTTCGAAGCCAACGCCTTCTTGCATCACATGATTCGCAACATCCTGGGCTGTCTGCTGCTGGTTGGCCAGGGCAAGCAGCCGCCGCAGTGGCTGCAAGAGGTCCTGCTCGAGCGCGATCGGGACGCCGCCGCCCCCACCTTTTCCCCGGATGGTCTGTATTTTCTGGGGCCGCGCTACGCCGCCCATTGGGGTCTGCCCGAGCGAACCGCTGCTTTTGATGGATTGCCGTGAACGCAAGAACCCGAATCAAGATCTGCGGACTGACACGCGAGGCTGATGTGGACGCCGCTGTGGCGGCCGGCGTCGATGCCCTGGGCTTTGTGCTGTATGAGAAGAGTCCGCGCCACGTATCCATTGGTCGCGCCGCTGAGCTGGCTGCGCGTTTGCCGCCCTTTGTGACGCCGGTCCTGCTTTTTGTCAACGAGACGGCGCACACAATAGCTGAGGCCTGCGCCGCCATTCCGGGCGCCACCCTGCAACTCCATGGCGACGAATCACCCAGCCAGTGTCTGGCGGCAAGCCAAGGCGGAAAGCACCCCTATCTGCGCGTCGCACGCATACCGACGGGGCCATCCGCGCAGCAGTTTGATCTCGTAAAATACGCACTCGATTACTCAGGAGCCCAGGCTATCCTGCTCGACGCACAGGTCGACGGGTATGGTGGTTCGGGACAAACATTCAATTGGTCACTGCTGCCTCCAAACGTCAACGCTCACCTCGTCTTGAGTGGTGGGCTCAGCGCTGCAAACGTGGGCGACGGCATCTTGCAACTGCGACCACGCTGTCTTAGCCTGGCCGTCGATGTGAGCTCGGGTGTCGAATACTCAGGCCCCGGCAACAAGGGTCTGAAGGACCCCGAAAAGATCCACCAATTTGTGGCCGCCGTGCGTGCCGCCGACCAAGCATGAACCCCTACCAACAACCTGACCCGCGTGGTCACTTCGGAATTTACGGAGGCAGTTTCGTCTCGGAGACGCTGACCTTCGCCATCAGCGAACTGAAAGACGCCTACGCCCGTTACCAGCATGACCCTGCCTTCGTGGCAGAGTTCAACAACGAGTTGGCCCACTTCGTCGGTCGTCCGTCGCCGGTCTATCACGCCGCCCGCATGAGCCGTGAACAAGGCGGCGCCCAGATCTTCCTGAAACGCGAAGACCTGAACCATACCGGCGCCCACAAGATCAACAACACCATCGGCCAGGCGATGCTGGCCAAACGCATGGGCAAGCCGCGCGTGATTGCCGAAACCGGTGCCGGCCAGCACGGTGTGGCAACGGCCACCATCTGTGCCCGCTACGGGCTGCAGTGCGTGGTCTACATGGGCAGTGAAGACGTCAAGCGCCAAAGCCCCAATGTCTACCGCATGAAACTGCTGGGTGCCAGCGTCGTCCCGGTGGATAGCGGCAGCCGCACGCTCAAGGACGCACTGAACGAGGCCATGCGCGACTGGGTGGCCAATGTCGATAACACCTTCTACATCATCGGCACGGTAGCCGGCCCGCATCCCTACCCGATGATGGTGCGCGACTTCCAGAGCGTCATCGGCAACGAGTGCCTGGTGCAAATGCCAGAGATGTTGCGCTCGCAAGGCTGCTCCAATGCGCAACCCGATGCGGTCGTGGCCTGCGTTGGCGGCGGCAGCAATGCCATGGGCATTTTTTACCCCTACATCAACCACGCCGAGACGCGCCTGATCGGTGTCGAGGCGGCCGGTGAAGGCATCGACTCGGGTCGGCACTCGGCCTCGCTGCAACGTGGCAGCCCGGGCGTGCTGCATGGCAATCGCACCTACGTGCTGCAGGACGACAACGGACAGGTCACGGAAACACACAGCATCAGCGCCGGGCTGGACTACCCGGGCGTCGGGCCGGAACACGCCTTTCTCAAGGACATCGGTCGCGCTGAGTACGTGGGCATCACGGACCAGGAAGCCCTGCAGGCCTTTCACTACCTGTGCCGTACCGAGGGCATCATTCCAGCGCTCGAATCAAGCCACGCCGTGGCCTATGCCATGAAGCTGGCTAAAACCATGCGCGCCGACCAGTCCATTCTGGTCAATCTGTCCGGGCGCGGCGACAAGGACATAGGTACCGTGGCAGATCTCTCCCACGCCGACTTCTACTGTCGCCCAAGTTGTACCGGCCAAGCCGTCAAGGGTGGCCAGACCATCGTGAAGGCGCCGCAATGAGCCGCATCGCCGCCACCTTCGGCCAGCTCCAGGCCAGCGGCCGCAAGGCGCTCATTCCTTATGTGACGGCCGGCTTTCCTTTTTCAGATGTCACGCCCGAGTTGATGCACGCGATGGTCGCCGGCGGTGCCGATGTCATTGAACTGGGCGTACCGTTTTCCGATCCCAGTGCCGACGGCCCGGTGATTCAAAAGGCCGGCGACAAGGCGCTGGCGGCCGGCGTAGGCATGGTGCAAGTACTGGCCATGGTGCGCGTTTTTCGCGAGACCGACAAGGCCACGCCGGTGGTCCTGATGGGTTACGCGAATCCGGTGGAACGCTACAACCAGAAGCACGATCGCCATGATGGCAAGAGCGCCTTTGTGGCGGACGCGGCGCAGGCCGGCGTTGACGGTGTGCTGATCGTTGACTACCCTCCGGAAGAATGCGTTGGCTTTGCTGCCGAGCTTAAAGCGTACGGCCTGGACCTGATCTTCCTGCTGGCGCCCACCAGCACCGACGAGCGCATGTGCCAGGTTGCGGCGGTGGCCAGCGGCTATGTTTACTACGTCTCGCTCAAGGGCGTGACAGGTGCCGGCACGCTCGACACCGATGCCGTCGCCGCCATGCTGCCGCGCATCCGCCAGCATGTCAGCATTCCGGTGGGTGTCGGTTTTGGCATACGGGACGCCGCCACCGCATGCGCCATAGGCAAAGTTGCCGACGCCGTCGTGATCGGCAGCAAAATCATCCAGTTGATTGAGCAGCAACCCAGGGAGCAGGTAGGCGCCGTCGCCCAGCGCTTCCTGCGTGAAATCCGCACGGCACTGGATTCATAACTTAAACTGACAGCCTGCACCAAGCAGTCGTTACCCCGCGTTAAGGAAACCCCATGAGTTGGCTCGAAAAACTGCTACCGCCCAAGATCCAGCACACCGACCCGGCCGATCGACGCAGCGTGCCCGAAGGGCTGTGGATCAAATGCCCAAGCTGTGAAACCGTGCTTTACAAAACCGACCTGGAGCAGAACCAGAACGTCTGCCCGAGTTGCAGTCACCACCATCGGATTGGCGCGCGCGCTCGGCTCAATGCGTTTCTGGACAACGAGGGCCGCTTCGAGATCGGTCAGGAAGTATTGCCCGTCGATGCGCTCAAGTTCAAGGACAGCCGCAAATACCCCGAGCGCCTGAAGGAAGCCATGGAAAGCACCGGCGAAACGGATGCGCTGGTCGTCATGGGTGGTGCCGTGCACGGCATCGCACTGGTGGCCGCCTGCTTTGAATTCGAGTTCATGGGCGGCAGCATGGGTTCGGTCGTGGGCGAGCGTTTCGTGCGCGGCGTGCACAGCGCCATCGAACAGAAAGTGCCTTTTGTCTGCTTCACCTCGACCGGCGGCGCGCGCATGCAGGAAGGGCTGCTGAGCCTGATGCAAATGGCCAAGACCAATGCTTCGCTCACGCGGCTGGCCAAAAAAGGCCTGCCTTTCATCAGTGTCCTGACCGACCCGACCATGGGCGGCGTCAGCGCCGGTTTCGCCTTTCTGGGCGACGTGGTAATTGCCGAGCCCAAGGCGCTGATCGGCTTTGCCGGCCCACGCGTCATCGAGTCCACCATGCGGGTGGCCCTGCCCGAAGGCTTTCAGCGCGCGGAGTTTTTACAAACCAAAGGCGCCATCGATCTGATTTGTGACCGCCGCGAGTTGCGCAAGACGATTGCCAGCACGCTGGCGATTCTGCAGCGCCAACCCGCCGACGCGATGAACTAGCTTCGACTCAGCCGACCTGCAGTGCCAACGCCTGCAGGCTGCCCAGCACGATGCCGACAATCTGCAGCAGCACCAGCAACACCAGCGGCGACAGGTCGACGCCCCCAACCAGCGGCAGCAGACGCCGGATGGGCTTCAATGGCGGCGCGCAAAGCCGCTCGATCACGTCCGAGATGCTCGACTGGGTCGGCACCCAGGACAGCACGGCGTAAACAATCACCAGTCCGGTGAGCGCTGAAATCACCAGCCGCAGCAAGCCAAAGCCGGCCAGAACCGGAATCACGATCAGGCCACCCCGTGCGCCGGCGAGCAGCCAGAGCAGCAGAAACTGCGTCAGTTCCAGCAGAAAGGCTGCCAGCAGGCTGGCCGTGTCCCAGCGCCCCAGCGCCGGCACCAGCCGTCGCAGCGGCAAGACCAGCCAATCCGTCAAGGCAAAGACAAAGCGCCCCAGCGGGTTGCCCGACCGTACCGACATCGGAATGCGCTGGTACTGCATATAAAGTCGCAGCAGGCAGGCGCCGGCGAGCACGCTGGTGGCAACTTCAAGCAACAGTGAAACGATCTGGTAGAGCATGAATAGGGGTATTGGTCTGCTCGCATCATAGCGAGACTTAAAATCGGGGCTTGCCATCACCCTTTGCGCCTTCCATGTCTGACCACAACACTGCCCCAGCCCCCCAGGACGAAAACCAGCTCCTTCTTGAACGCCAGGAAAAACTCAAGGCGATCCGCCAGAGCGAAGCCGAGGGCAAAGGTCCGGCCTTCCCGAACGATTTCAAACCCTCCGACCATGCCGCCGACCTGTTCGCCGCGCATGCCGGCCAAACCCCCGAAGCCCTGATCGAACAGGGCTCTGTTGCCAAGGTGGCTGGGCGCATGATGCTCAAACGCCTGATGGGCAAGGCCAGCTTTGCCACGCTGCAGGACAGCAGCGGCCGGATCCAGATCTACATCAAGGCCGATGACATTGGTGCCGACCTGTACGCCAGCTTCAAGCACTGGGATCTGGGCGACATCGTCGCCGCCGAAGGCAAGGTCTTCAAGACCCGCACCGGCGAGCTCTCGATTCACGCCAGCAGCCTGCGCCTCCTGACCAAGAGTCTGCGTCCCATGCCCGACAAGTTCCACGGCATGGCCGACCAGGAACAGAAGTACCGCCAGCGCTACGTTGACCTGATGACAGACGAGACCACGCGGGCACGCTTTGTAGCGCGCAGCCGTGCCCTGAGCGGCGTGCGCGAGTTCATGGTGGCGCACGATTTCCTGGAAGTGGAAACCCCCATGCTGCACCCCATCCCCGGCGGTGCCAATGCCAAACCCTTCACGACGCACCACAATGCCCTGGACCAGCAGATGTTTCTGCGCATTGCACCCGAGCTCTATCTCAAGCGCCTGATCGTCGGCGGCTTTGAGCGCGTCTTCGAGATCAATCGGAGTTTTCGCAACGAAGGCATCTCGGTACGCCACAACCCCGAGTTCACCATGATGGAGTTTTACGCTGCCTATTGGGACTACCAGGACCTGATGACCTTCACCGAAGCCTTGATCCGTGATACCGCGCAGCGCTCCAGAGGCACATTGCAGCTCAGCTATGGCGGCCGGGATGTGGACCTGAGCCAACCCTTTGAGCGCTTGACGATTGTTGAAGCGATCTGCAAGCACACCGAAGCCGGTCAAAGCCTGGAAGGCAGCAGCCAGCGCAAGGTGGACAACCCGGCCTGGCTCATCAACGCCCTGCGCAAACTCGGTCTGACCGAGGAAAAGAACAAACTGTCGATTCGTTCCCTGCCCAGCCTGCAGGTGATGTATTTCGAAGAAACCGTGGAAGAAATGCTCTGGCAGCCCACTTTCATCTGCGAGCACCCGATTGAGATTTCACCGCTGGCCCGCGCCAGTGACCACAAACCCGGCGTCACCGAACGCTTCGAGCTCTACATCACAGGCCGCGAATTTGGCAACGGCTTTTCCGAACTCAACGATGCCCAGGAGCAAGCCAGGCGCTTCCAGGAACAGGTAGCAGCCAAAGATGAAGGTGATGACGAAGCCATGTACTACGACCACGACTTCATCCGCGCCCTGGAATACGGCATGCCTCCGACGGGCGGCTGCGGTGTCGGCCTGGACCGTCTGATGATGCTGCTGACCGACAGCGCCAGCATCCGCGATGTCATCCTGTTCCCCGCGCTGCGCCGGGAGTCCTGAGAGCCGCGCCGGTCACGCAAGCGACAAAGCCACCCCACCTTGCTAGCAGAATCGCGACGCTTTTGGGGCGACAATCGATCAGGATTTGCGACAGATCAAAATCTGCCCACTTCGCCATCTCTCACCCACTTAACGCCGCTTTTCCAGCAAGCCACAAAAATGAAATTCAAAGGTACACAAAACTACGTCGCTACCGAGGACCTCATGCTGTCGGTCAACGCCGCCATCACCCTCAAGCGCCCCTTGCTGGTCAAGGGCGAACCCGGCACCGGCAAGACCATGCTGGCCGAAGAGGTGGCGGGCGCGCTGAACATGCCGCTGCTGCAATGGCACATCAAGTCCACCACCAAGGCTCAGCAGGGCCTCTACGAATACGACGCCGTGAGCCGTCTACGCGACTCCCAGCTCTCCGACATTGATGGCGGCGAGCGCGTCAAGAACATCCACAACTACATCATGAAGGGCGTTTTGTGGCAGGCCTTCACGGCAGAGCATCAAGTGGCGCTGCTGATCGACGAGATTGACAAGGCCGACATCGAGTTCCCGAACGACCTGCTGCGTGAAATCGACCGCATGGAGTTCTATTGCTACGAGACGCGCGAGCTGATCCAGGCCAAGAACCGGCCGCTGGTCTTCATCACTTCCAACAACGAGAAGGAGCTGCCTGACGCCTTCCTGCGCCGCTGCTTCTTCCATTACATCAAGTTCCCCGACGCTGACACCATGAAGAGCATCGTGGACGTGCACTTCCCGGGCCTGAAGCAGGAACTGCTGAGCGCCGCCATGAAGACCTTTTACGACGTGCGCAACCTGCCGGGTCTGAAGAAGAAACCTTCCACCAGCGAGTTGCTCGATTGGCTCAAACTCCTGCTGGCCGAAGACATTCCCCTTGCAGCGCTGCAAACCAAGGACGACAAGGTTGCAGTACCCCCGCTGGTGGGCGCCCTGCTCAAGAATGAGCAGGATGTGACCCTGTTCGAAAAACTGGTGTTCATGC
The DNA here is from genome assembly GCA_037132975.1 of Comamonadaceae bacterium. Classification (GTDB taxonomy): domain Bacteria; phylum Pseudomonadota; class Gammaproteobacteria; order Burkholderiales; family Burkholderiaceae_C; genus Rhodoferax. The sequence continues at coordinate 5,167 of JBAXOZ010000039.1, read as the reverse complement.
AACGTCACAACCGTTGAACCGGGGAGCAGATCGATGGCTTACATTGAACCGGTCACCCTGAGTGGGCGCGGTGTCCTGCTCGAGCCGCTGGACCTGAACCATGAGGCGGGCCTGCGCGCCGCTGCAGCCGACGGTGAGTTGTGGAAGCTGCGCGTCACGTCCGTGCCCGAGCCCGAGCAAACCCGCAAGTACATCGAGGACGCGCTGGCCATGCGCGAAGCCGGTAACCGCTTTGCCTTCGCCGTGCGGGAGGCGAACACCGGCACCGTGCTGGGCTGCAGCAGCTACCACGACATTATTCCAGCGGTCAGCCGCGTCGAGATCGGCTGGACCTGGTACGCCAGACGCTGCCAGCGCACGCACGTCAATTCGGTTGCCAAACTGCTCCTGATGACCCATGCCTTCGAAACCCTGGGCTGCCAGGTCGTGGGCTGGCGTACCGACAACTTCAACTTTGCGTCGCAAGCCGCCATCGAGCGGCTCGGTGCCAAAAAGGACGGCGTGATCCGCGGCCACGCGCTGCGCCGCGACGGCACGGTGCGCGACACCGTCATGTACAGCATGCGCAGCGGTGAGTGGCCCGAAGCCAAGGCGCAGTTGCTGTACCTGCTGGACAAGCCACGTTGAGCGGAGCGCGCGCATGTTGATCGACTTTTTCTATACCCTGCGCTCGGCCAAACTGCCGGTGTCGGTGAAGGAATACCTGACGCTGCTCGAAGCCCTGAAGGAAGGCGTGGTCGGACCCAACACGCCCGAGCCTGACGATGAGTCCGAGGCCAGAGGCTACCGAATCGATGACTTCTACTACCTTAGCCGCACCACCCTGGTAAAGGACGAAAAGCATTACGACAAATTCGACCGCGCCTTTGCTTCGTACTTCAAGGGCGTCGAAATGGTGGCCGACTTCAGCAAGGAGATCCCGCTGGAGTGGCTGCGCAAGAACCTTGAACTTAACCTGAGTCCGGAAGAACTCGCCCAGATTCAGAAGATGGGTTGGGACGAACTGATGGAGACGCTCAAGAAGCGCCTGGCAGAGCAGAAGGAGCGCCACGAGGGCGGCAGCAAGTGGATAGGCACGGGTGGCACCAGCCCGTTTGGCGCTTACGGCCATAACCCGCAGGGCATTCGCATCGGTCAGGACAAGGGTCGCAACAAGAGCGCCGTCAAAGTCTGGGACCAGCGTGCCTACAAGGACTACGACGATACCCAGGAACTGGGCACGCGCAACATCAAGGTGGCGCTGCGCCGGCTGCGCAAGTTCGCGCGCGAGGGCCACGAAGAAGAACTCGATCTGGACGACACCATCAAGTCCACTGCCGCCAACGCCGGCTACCTTGACATCAAGATGATTCCGGAGCGCCACAACAACGTCAAGGTGCTGCTGCTGATGGATGTAGGTGGCACCATGGACGAGCACATCGCGCGGGTCGAGGAGCTCTTTTCTGCCACCAAGACCGAGTTCAAGCACCTGGAGTTCTACTACTTCCACAACTGCGTCTATGACTTCATGTGGAAGAACAACCGGCGCCGCTTTGCCGAGAAGTTCCCGACCTGGGACATCATCCGCAAGTACAACAAGGACTACAAGCTGATCTTCGTCGGTGACGCCACCATGAGTCCCTACGAGATCCTGCAGCCCGGTGGCAGCGTGGAATACAACAACGAAGAAGCCGGCGTCGAATGGCTGCAACGACTGACCAAGGCCTTCCCCAAGTTCGCCTGGATCAACCCCGAGCCGCAAGGCGTCTGGCAATACCGCCAGAGCATCAGCGTGATCCAGCAGATCGTCAGTCAGCGCATGTATCCGCTGACCATCAAGGGTCTGGAAGACGCGATGCGATTGTTGACCAAATAGCCTGCGGCGCCCCGCCGCGCACTCGCGTGCTGAGTCAGACCCATGCCACGTCTTCTCGCTTCACCAACGAACCGAGATACAAAGCAAGTTTGACGTCCGCCGTCACCATGTGATTCACCAACCACTCGCGCAGAAATGCCTCTAGTTCCATGCTCTGGAGTGTGTCGCTCGCGACCCTGTCAGAGAACGCGGTGAGAATTGAAATCAAGTCAGTGTGCTCTTCGAAATGGTCCGCAATCGCTGGATATTTGACGCGACGCATCAGGCTCTCTTCAAATTCGAAGTGCTCCCTCGCATGTCGGAACATGGCTATGGAACAGAGCAATCTTCGGTCCCTGTCCTTCGCCATCGCAAACCGATTTACGGCAGTAAATAGCTCTCGATGCTGAGCGTCCAGTTCGGCATCACCAACTTCATAGCGGTCTATCCATTGGATGGTCATGAGTCCTCCCGACAGAAGGCCGGTTCTTGCGTGCCAGAAACCGTACATGCACAAGCAGGCTTTCGGGACACTGAAGCGTTAGGAAGCAATTGCATCGTTCGCATTTCCTGGCCTTGGCTCAACACTAACTGCTCAATCGTGTATCGATCCGATTCCCGCAGATAAACTGCGACAGCAACCTTTCCACCTCGGATTGGGTTTGCTCCGGTGTCGCAGCCTTCACGTCAAACAGGCGCATCAGCACCATGGCAGCAACAATGCACGCGACCGGTAGAAATACGGCAAGAATCACCGTGGTGACGCTCATTTGTACACGCAACTTGGTTTGTCGAGACACCGCAACCCACCCGTTGTGAATTGCGGCCTCAATGGCTTAACGGCCACTCAGTCCGATTGCTTTAGCGGTGAAGAGGTCAAAGGTCTTGCAGTAAACTGCAATCAGCACCCGCCGCCGTAGTTCAATGGATAGAACAAGCGCCTCCTAAGCGCTAGATATGGGTTCGATTCCCGTCGGTGGTACCAGGTAGGCGACTCGTCCATCGACAATCGTGCAGCGCACCCGACCCGGCAGTTCATAACCCGAAAACGGCGTGTGCTTGCCCTGACTGCGCAGCGCAGCGCTGGCTACGGTCCAACTGGACTGTGGGTCAAACACACATACATCAGCCACACCGCCCACCATCAGGCGGCCAACGCGGTTCTGCCGCTTGCCAAGTGATGCGCCCAGCACGGAGGCTGGGCCGCGGCTGACAACATCGAGCGCGCGCAGCAAGTCAACCCCGCTGTCGGCGCTCCATTTGAGCGCCAGGCTCAAGAGCAGTTCAACACCGGTGGCACCGGGCTCACTCTCGGCAAACGGCAAGTCCTTGGCGTCTGCATCGACCGGCGTGTGATCGGACACCAGCGCGTCGATCGTGCCATCGAGCAGACCGGCGCGCAGCGCATCGCGATCGCGCTGCTGGCGCAAGGGCGGGTTCAGGCGCGCGCGACTGTCGAAGTAACCCATGTCGGCGTCGGTCAAATGCAGCGAGTTGATGCTGACATCGCAGGTCACGCTCAAGCCATCACGCTTGGCTTGGCGCACCAGTTCGACACCGGCAGCACTGCTGAGGCGGCAGATATGCACCCGCACACCGCTGATGGAACGCATCAGCTCAAAAATCGTGTGCAGGGCAATCGTCTCGGCCGCTACCGGCACACCGCTCAAGCCCATGCGCGTGGCCAGCGCACCACTGGCCGCTACGCCCTGCCCCAGGTAAAAGTCCTGCGGCCTGAGCCAGATCGCGTAGCCGAAGGTGCTGGCATATTGAAAGGCACGCTGCAGCACCTGCGTGTTGGCCAGCGGCACATCGGCCTGGCTGAAGGCGACGCAACCGGCCTCGGTGAGTTGCAGCATCTCGGTCAGGGTTTCACCCTGCAGATTGCCGGTCAATGCGCCCAGCGGGTAGACACGCGCCTGTTGCAGCTTTTCAGCGCGGTAGCGCAACATCTCCACCAGCCCTGGCTCGTCGAGTACCGGATCGGTATCGGGCGGGCAGACCAGGCTGGTGACGCCACCGGCCACGGCGGCCGCCATTTCGGATTCGAGCATGCGCTCGTGCTCGTGGCCGGGCTCGCGCAGACGCACCGCCAGATCCACCAAACCGGGCGCGACGATGCAGCCCGTGGCGGCTATGGTCTGCGTCGGCGCAAAATCGGCAGCCATCTTCCCGATCGCCAGCACGGCCCCATCGGCCAGCGCCACGTCGGCAATTTCATCGAAACCGCTGGCCGGGTCGATGACACGGCCACCCTTGATCAGAATCTTCGTTTGTGTCTTCATATCAGGCCTCGTTCCCCGCCACGATGCTCATCGCTGCCATGCGCACCGCAATACCAAAAGTTACCTGCCGCATGATCACGCTTTGGCCGCCATCGACCACCGCAGAATCGATCTCGACGCCGCGGTTGATGGGCCCCGGGTGCATCACAATCGCGTCCGACTTGGCAAGTTGCAGTTTTTCTGGCGTCAGGCCAAAGCTCTTGAAAAATTCCTGCGTCGAGGGCAGCAGCGCGCCACTCATGCGCTCGTTCTGCAGGCGCAGCATGATGATGACGTCGGCACCGCGAATACCTTCTTCCAGCGTGTGGCAAACGCGCACACCCATGGGCGCCATGTCGGACGGCACCAGAGTTTTGGGGCCGACCACGCGCACCTCGGCACAGCCGAGTGTGGTCAACGCATGGATGTCGGAGCGCGCCACGCGCGAGTGCAGCACATCGCCAACGATGGCCACTGTCAGATTCGAAAAATCCTTCTTGTAATGCCGGATCGTGTACATGTCGAGCAGGCCCTGCGTCGGGTGCGCGTGGCGCCCGTCGCCGGCATTGATCACATGCACATGCGGCGCCACATGCTGGGCAATCAGGTAGGGTGCGCCAGACTCGCTGTGGCGCACCACAAACAGGTCGGCCGCCATGGCGCTCAGGTTGGCTATGGTGTCGAGCAGCGTCTCGCCCTTGGCGGCGGAGGAGCGCGCAATGTCGAGGTTGATGACGTCGGCGCTCAGGCGCTTGGCGGCGATCTCGAAGGTGGTGCGGGTGCGCGTCGAGTTCTCGAAGAACAGGTTGAACACGCTCTTGCCGCGCAGCAGCGGCACCTTCTTGACCTCGCGGTCGTTGACGCTGACGAAATTCGTCGCGGTGTCGAGCACCTGCGTCAGGATGCTCTTGGGCAGGCCCTCGATCGAGAGCAGATGAATCAGCTCGCCGTTCTTGTTGAGCTGGGGATTTCGCTTGTACAGCATGGCTTAGCGGCCCTCCAAGTTAAAACTGAAAACACCGGTCTCACTGCGCGCCAGCGCCAGCGACTGCGTGGCCGGCAGGCTGAC
>JBAXOZ010000038.1:0-18698 GCA_037132975.1 Comamonadaceae bacterium | reverse complement strand
TGAAGTCGGTGTGCACGGCGACACCGCCTGTGGGTGTGTCGGAGAGGGTGATGGTTACGCTGGGCATTGGGATGGTTCCTCTTGGAATAGATCGTTGGCTGGCTCGGGAAAGGGTTCGATGTGGGTGGCGTTGCGTGCAACCAGGCGCATGCCAACCAGCGGTGCCTGGACCTTGACGCGCATGCCTTTTTTGAGGCCGTGCGCTTCGTCGTTGGCTTGTTTGATGTGGTCGCGGGGAAAGAGTTTTTCCACGTGCATGGAGTTGCGCGCGCTGTTGGTGAGTTCAATTTCCATGCAGATGCACGGCACGAAATGGCCCTCACCGTCGATCGGCACGGTGCGGACTTCGGCATGGCGCAGAAGCGTGCCGGTGTATTCCATGTCGGGCCAGCCCTCGGGGTAGGGTGGGAGTGCAGACGTGTGCATGGTTAGCGCACCCACAGCAAAATGAACAGGCAGACCACGATGGTGGCGACGGAGCCCCCCTGGATGGCGCGGTGTTGCCAGTCGGGCTTGGGGGGTTGCACTTGGTTGCCCAGGCGGTCGAATGCGCGGCGGTAGGTCATTCGGCCTCCGCGACGCGGCGCAACGCGGGGAGCTGGTCAGCCTTGCAGCGGCCCTTCAGCTTGAGGTTGTAGGCCCAGTGTTCGAACTCGGAGCCGGTGTCGGTATTGCCACCACGGATTGCATCCAGCAGCACGTGGATCTCGCACCAGGCGTCGCAGCAGTTCATTGCGCCACCATTGCCGCACGGGCAGTCTTACGTCCGGTGTGCAAGGCGCAGCGCATCGAACCATCTTCAAGCTCAACCACGCCGGCGTTGGCACCACATGCACGCTGAGCAGCTGCCAGGTAACGATGGCGCGCCTGGGCGGCCTCCATTGCGTCAGCCGTTGCTGAGTCGCTGCCGTGATCATCAATGGCGGGACCCGCCCATGCCAACAGCACAATGATGAGCGACACCAAGACGGCGATCATGGCCACATTGCCCAGGGTGCCATGGGCCGCGCGGTTGGGGCAGGATCGTCCCTGATTGCAGTCGTGGCTGCAGCAGTGGGCGGCCTTCATGCTGCACCGCCTGGCGACAGTGCTGTAGTTTCGGGGAATGCCATCAGCAACCCGCCGTTGTATACCAGCATTGTCAAACTGGCTTTGATCTCGTAGCGCATTGCATCGTCCGCGTGCAGAAACGCTATCTGAAGCGCATATTTCCCATTGCGCCACGAGCGATCTGAAACTTTTTTCAGTTCATGGCGTTGCGCTTGGTCACGAAAGTATTGATGCAACCAAAACAAGGCAAAGCCAAGTTTCTCGATTGCCGGCACATCTGGGTACGGCCACGGGTTGTCGCGTGAAGTGTGGCGCTTTGATCGTGGCGCTTGTTGGGGTGTCTGCACTTTTCACTCCTTTCCAGCTGGATTGCCGGTATGGAATGGCACTCTATCACGAATGTGAAAGCATCATCACGAAATTGCAGAATCGGTAAAAAATAAAACTACTTATGTGCATACGTAGTTTAAAAAAACCCAAACATTCGATTGATTCCATACCGGTTTGTTGTCAAAATAAAATACAAATATGGGGGATTCATGTCGATGATTATGTGTTCTGAGTGCAAGGCGGCCATCAGTGATCAGGCGGCAACATGCCCACAATGCGGGGCTCCTAGGAACAAGGTGTCACCCAAGAGGAAGACGAGTCTATTCACCTGGATCATGGCAGTTCTGTCGGCCGGCATGTTGTTTTCATGTCTGAGCGGACAAAGAAAAGCGGAGCAAGTCAGTGTCAAAGCATTGACGCCAGAGCAGGCTGCTGCCAAGGCGCAGAGCGAGGCAGATTTCCAGTTTGGCGTGCTGGCCACAAAGGCGATCAGGGCAAACCTGAAAAATCCAGCCTCGTTTGAGTTTGTCGATGCAGGCGTCGTACAAAAGGGTGCGTTATGTCTAAGCTATCGCGCCACCAACAGTTTCGGGGCCATGGTGACGGAGCAGGTGGCCGTTACTCGCGACCTGAAAAAAGGAAGCTGGAACAAGGAATGTGGCGGGCGCAGTGTGCCAAATTTTTCGCACATTAAACACGCACTCTAATCGCTGTTTCCAAGACTAAAAATCAACAATTACAAGGGGCTTGACTATGGATTCGGCACGCTTATTGCTGAGAGAGAGAGAGAGATTTTTTACTTGAGAGGCAGCACCTCGATGCGCGCATACGTTGCCGCATCATTGGGCGTTGGCGTCTCGTGCGCAGCGATTATTCGGGGGTCTTATGTCAGGGTGCGCTCGATCAACTTGCGCCCGCTGCTGCGGTTGTTGCTGGCGATTTGGCAACCATCACCTTCATTGATGCAGCGCGGCTGCAGTTCATTGGATCAGTCGCTGTACCAAAGTTCATACGCCCACACTTGATGCGTCCTGGGGCCTTTATTGTGGCTCCCGACCAGATGAACGCTGTGCAAGACTATTGCCGTCTTCTAGCGCAGCAGAACATCATTCGCTTGGCGTTTCTAAATTCAGAGCTGGACCTGGCCCTGTTGTGGCTGGGATCGCAGATTGCCGCAAGAAATTCAGCAGCCAGGTCGATACGAATTCAATAGCCTCGCTTTTGCGGTCGTCAGGAAGGGCGCCAAGCAGAACGCCAATTCCAACCAACTCAGGGGAGATTGCCACGGTCCTTATTTGAGGCGCCGGCAATTCCATTGGCTCTATGCCTTTCGATAACCAGGCATGGCGTATTTCAAGCGCCTCGGCCAACTGCGGAAGACTCCCTTTGGACTGACGCAAACCACTCTCGATATTGCCAACCGTGCCAGTGCTGACGTCGGCCGCAATCGCAAGATGCGCCTGCGTCCAGCCTTTGGATGATCTAGCAAATTTCAGGCGTTCCGCCAAAGTTTTCATATTTGTGATGTTGATACTTCAAACTTGAGTGTTATTTACCCACGAACGTGATAATATGGGCGCATGAATATCCTTGAAAGCTCCATAAAACAGGCTGGGTCGGTTGGAAAACTGGCCGCTGAGCTGGGTGTAGCGCAGAACGTCGTTAGCAATTGGCGCAGCAGAGGCACACCAAAGAGCTGGCAGCAAGTTCTTCAACTGAAGTTTTCTGATGTACCAAGCAAACCGGCGGCATCGAAGACCGGGTCTGGCGCCAAGAAAACCATTTAAATAGCCAGCTAGAAGTCCATGTCTGACAAGTGCACCGAAAAGCTCTGCGCCAATATTCCCGATGAGCTGGCCATGAAGTGGCGCCAGCGCGCTCGGTTGGCCGGCTGCACACCCAGCGAGCTGCTGCGTGACGCGATCTGCATGATTGAGTTGGGTATGACATGGGGAGAGCATGTAACCAAAGATAGGCGCGAAGCCCTTGGATCACAAGCGCCAGATCAGGTCACATTGAGGGCTTGTAAATGATTTGTGAAGTCCTCTTGAAGTTTGAGAATTCGCAAGGGGCATTTGCATGAGGCCGGCAGGCACGTATGGCGAAGTCCGCCAGGCACTGCTGCAATCGGCCAAGGCGTTGTATCAACAACACCAGGCACCAACGCTGATAGAGCTGTCAGCACACGCTCAGGTAGGCCGCGCGTCTGCTATGAACACAGTCAAGAATATGACTCGCTCTGGGGACCTGGTGATTGTTGGACGACGAAGGGTTGATCACTGTGCGAAGCCTGTCGCAGAGTACGCGCCTCCCGACGCGACTGAACCATTCGGCCAAGAGGACGGATGGGGAAATTTGATCAGGTGTATGGGTAACTTGACCAGGTAACTCAGTATGACTATTCAACAGACCCCGGTGGTGGTGCTGCCGGTTTGGACAAGCACCCGCTGCGTTTCAGGTGGTGCAGCATGAACGCCCGCGATCAATCAATTCCGCTGCCACCAATCAACTTTATCGCGCTCGCCCAGTCTTTGCTTGTACGCATCGAGCATCTGGTGCCGCAATGGCTACCTGGTGGCATTGTGCGTGGTCACGAATATGTGTGTGGATCACTGTCAGGGGGTTCCGGCAGCAGCTGCTCGATCAACCTGGTCGACGGCAAATGGGCAGACTTTGCCAATGATGAAAAAGGCGGCGATCTGATCGGCTTGTATGCGGCAATCAATGGATTGACGATGGGAAAAGCCGCAGTGCAGCTGGCACGCAAGGAAGGGCTCGAAGACGTGGCCGGCGTTCAGCCTGCACGAGGCGATGCACCAGCACCGGTGAAGCCAGTTCGCGCAGCACCAACGTCGGCTTCTGCTCCAAAGAACGATGAAGGATGGCATGCTGTCACGCCAGTGCCTGATATGGCGCCGGCCGCTACCTTCAAGCACCAATATCGCGCGCTGGTTGACATCGAGCACACCGCGTCGTACATCATCGATGGCCAGTTGTTTGGGTATGTGGTGCGCTTTCGCACCTCCGACGGAGGTAAAGAGACGCTGCCGCACACCTGGTGCATGTCGGCCCGCGACGGCGCAGCACGCTGGCACTGGAAGACATGGGATGAGCCACGGCCCCTGTATTTTCCGGGCGGGGTTTCTCCGATTGCGGCTGAGCACGCAACCGTCGTACTGGTCGAAGGCGAAAAGAAAGCCGGCATCCTGCAGGGGTTGCTGAACGACACGGTACCTGGCGTTTACCTGGTAGCGAGCTGGTCTGGTGGTTGCAAGGCGTGGAAAAAGGCCGACTGGTCTTGGCTCAAAGGGTGCTCGGTGTTGCTGTGGCCTGACTGCGACGGCAAGCGTGAGCCAATGAGCACCAAAGAGCGCGATTCTTACTTGGACGACGTCGCGCGCGACATCGCGCAAGCTATGAAGCCACTGCTGCGTGTCGATAAGCAGCCTGGTATGGCCGCCATGCTTGGCATTGGCGCTTTGTTGCGTGACACGCTTGGTTGCGCGGTTCAGGTGCTGCAAATTCCTGAACCATTGGCGGCGCCGGATGGATGGGACTGCGCTGACGCGATTTCAACCGATGGGTGGGATGGTGACAAGGTATTAGAGTTTTTTGGCCGTGCGCAGCCATTGCAAGCCGTTGGCGGGGCACCGGCGCAGGAAGCAAACAGTGCGGGTGGTGGTGATGGTGGAAAAGGCAAAAATCGCGACGGCCTCGCTAAAGCTGGGAAAGGTGATGATGCGTTCCAGGATCATCTGAATTTCGTAAGTGGCGAACTTAAGTGCGAGATCCACGAGCTGGGCGTAAATCGCAAACTCATCATCACCGCTCTGCGCAAAGCACCGGCGCTGCAGGGGTGCCTTGGGTTCAACGAACTGACCGGCGCACCGAGCACGCAACACCCATGGCCATGGCGGGCTGTGCCTGGGGCGATCAAAGATACTGACGACCTAGCGCTAGGGGATTGGTTGTGCAGCGAATATGGGATTAAGGCGGCGGCGCGCGCATCGTTGACTGAGGCGATCGAGACGGTGGCGGATCAGCGGCGCTTTCACCCGATACGTGACTGGCTGCAGGGCCTTGAGCATGACGGCAAGCCGCGCATGGACAAGTGGCTGATCTACGTGCTGGGCATGGACCCGACCACATTGCCGCCCAAGCGGCAGAAGTATCTGGAAATGGTCGGGCGCTTCCTGCTGATTGGCCTGGTGGCCCGCGTCATGAAGCCCGGCTGCAAGTTCGACTATTCACCGGTCTTTGAAGGTCTACCGGGCGTTGGAAAAAGCACATTCGTCAAGACGCTGGTGAGTGTGGATTTTTTCTCGGACACGCACTTCGACATTGGCAATGGAAAAGACGGTTTCGAGCAGCTCGAAGGTTTGTGGGGTTACGAGCTCAGCGAATTGACCGCATTGCGCAAAGCCGACAGCGAACAGGTGAAGCAGTTCTTCAGTTCGACCATTGACCGATTCCGCGGCGCCTATGGGAAGTATGTGCAAGCGCATCCACGCCAATGCGTGATTTTCTGCAGCACCAACAAAAAGCAATATCTCTATGACCTGACGGGAAATCGTCGTTTCTGGCCAGTGTGGATCGATCAGCCGATCAAATTGGAATGGCTGAACAAATACCGCGCCCAATTGTTCGCTGAGGCGTTCAAGTTGTACCAGGCCGGCGAGCGTTACGCGCCGACGCGCGAGGAAGAAGAACAGTATTTCGAGCCAGAACAGAAATTGCGCCTGGTCGAGACCGCAGTGCAAAGCCGCTTGTACGAATTGCTGACGCGTGAGGGTGCGCCGTCAGGCGAGGGCAAGATCAGCGCCGAGCTGAACCAGTTGGTGACATTCATCACGCTGGACCGGCTGGTGGGCGCACTGGGAGCGGATGCGGCTAAGTCCAGCAGCCTGCTGGAGAGCCAGATCCGCGGCTGGCTGGAGGCGCATGGCTGGACCTATGGGCGCGAGAGCACTGGGCAGCGCCGCAGAGGCTACAAGCAGCCGCAGGAGTGGCCACCAAGAATTGATGAAGATGAATCACCAAGCGGTGATGCCCGCCAGACGCAGGCGGGGATGAATGAGGGCGATGACGATGAGCCATTTTGACCAGCGAGGGCAATGCGTTGCCGAAAAGGTCATGGCTCAACAAACGCGCCGTGACACAGCATCTACCAGACGCAAGATTGGCAGTAGGTTCTGTGAAACGGTTGCGGGGATGTCAACGCATCAACCCATGAGTTAGGACGCATGTCGCGCCGATCTGGCGGCTGTATGGGTGCGCATCCGTCCAGCCGTCCAGTGTTTGGCATTGAGCGCACCACCGGCGGTATTTACAGAAAAACCGGGATGGAGCCGCTGCATTGCCAAAACGCGCGGTTCATCAATGCGCCCGTGATGTACATGCGTCGCGCGGGCGCTTGGGCGCGAGTGAATATATGTGTGTGATGACATCAATGTATTTAGGTGGACGGTTGGACGGCAACAAATTCAGGAGCAGCAAGATGACAGTCGAACAGCAGATCGCGGAGATTAAGGCCAGCATGCCGGAGGTGCATCGCAGCATCCAGGAGAAGGCAGCGGCCATCGGCAAGTCGGCCTATTCCTTGGCGCGCCGCGGGCTTCGCGGTGAGGCCAATTGCTTCTATGCCTTTGAGCGCGGGCGTGTGGTGGGCACGCCGTTCAATGAGGGCGACATCATGGCGGAGATCGCCAGGTACATGGTGCAGTTCGGCTGCACGCATATCGTGGTCTGGTCTCAAGAGGGGGTTACCAATGGCGCGCATTGAATGGGTCAAGCATCGATTAGAGAACTGGGCGCTCTGGAAGGATCGAGAGAATCGTGGCGGCCTGGGTTACGCCAAGCAATCATCATTTTTGAGGGAGGCATCATCCGATCGCTACCGTGAAAGCCAGATACCGATTGACGACATTGATGCGTCAATAACGAATAGCGCGGTTGAGTCATTGCGCTCGACCAGGTACCACCTGTACCAGACCCTGCACTGCATTTACATCAAGGGCATCGGAATAAAGCAGACGGCTCGCGTGATGTTTAGAGGAGAGTCAACCATCAGCGCCAACCTTGACGCAGCAGATCACGCGCTTTCGCAATGGTTTGGGGAGCGATCGGAAAAAGCAAAAGTAGTTTTTACACCTTAGAGTTTCCTGATACATTTCAGGCAAGCTGAGCAATACGTGTCACCACCCCGGATTGAACAGTGCAACCCCTGCCGGACTCGTCTTGCAGGGGTTTCCTTTTATCGTGCCGTGGAGAAGTCCGGTAGCTCGCTGGTCCCATACGCCAGAGGTCGCAGGTTCGATTCCTGCCGGCGCAACCAGTTCTTCCCCGCCGTCAATCGACCACCCGACGGTCTTGACCAACAGCGATTGCAACGCGCGGGGAGATTCAACATGAAGGCAGCACCTAAACCATGCAGTCAACCAGGCTGCGGTGTACTGGTGCGGGATGGAAGTAGTCGATGCCCTAAGCATCCGCGTGAAGTGTGGACAAAGAAGGTCACAGCGACCAAGCGCATCACAGGAAGAAAGCTGCAGACAATGCGATCCGCCTTGTTTGCCAGCGCTCCGCTCTGTGCTGAATGCGAGCGTCAAGGACGGGTCAGGCTGGCCGCACAACGCGATCACATCATTCCCCTTGAGGAAGGCGGTACCGATGACGACGGCAACGTGCAGGGCCTCTGCTACGAGTGCCACGAGGCCAAGAGCAAGGAAGAGTCGCAACGAGGCCGAACCAGGGCCGCAGCGTAGGGGGAGGCGGGTCGAATCTCTACAGATTGGCCGCCGGAAACCGATCGTTCCCCACTTTTTTTACACGCGCAGGTTTTTGGGGGGGGGGTACCCCGGGCGGCGCTAGGCTGAATAACCTCCCCGTGGCGCAATGGCGCACAACTTCCCCGCTGTGGATTCAAATCCACAGCGGGTTGGGGACACTGAACAAGGATTTCACCATGACAGGAACACGCGGACCACTGCCAAAGCCTGCCGCGCTGAGGCTGCTTGAAGGCAACCCGGGTAAGCGCTCGCTCAACCTGGCTGAAGGCGTCAACCCTCGGGTGGAAATTCCAAGTTTCCCGAAACACCTTGGGCTGGAAGCCCGCAAGGAATGGAAGCGCATCACGCCGCTGCTCGAAGACCTTGGACTGATCAGTGGACTGGACCGCACAGCGCTGGCGCTTTACTGCCAGGCAGTCGGCCGGCTGGCCGAGCTCGAAACGTCATTCAACGGTAAGCTGCAGATGAAAGTCGACCAAGGGCTGACATATCCTGACGCTGTTTTCGAAGTGAGCCATGCAGTAACGCCAAGCGGGTATGCCCAGCAGAGTGTGCTTGTGCAGTTGATCAAGTCGCACCGTGAGCAAGCCAACCGATACCTGATGCACTTTGGTGCGAGCCCTGCAGCCCGAGGCGGGGTGCAGCCATCCAACTATGTGCAGCCCACGCTGCCGGGTATCGAGACCGCGCCGAGCATGGCCAGCGGGTTTGCAAGGTTCGCTGTCGTTCTGTGAACAAGTTTCTTGAAGCTGCACAGACGTATGCGCAGCGGGTGACGGCTGGTGAAATCCGGACCTGCAAATGGACTCGCCTTGCGATTGATCGCCAGTCGGCCGATCTGCAGCGTACAACTGGCGCTGACTGGCCGTGGGTTTTTGATGAAGTGAAGGCCGCGCGGGTCTGTGAGTTTCTGGAACTGCTGCCTCACATCAAAGGCAAGTGGGCCCGGGATCGTCGGCTGCTGGTGCTCGATGCCTGGCAGTGTTTTATCGTAACGACAGTTTTTGGCTGGGTGCATAAGGACACCGGCCTTCGCAGATTTCGTGAAGCCTATATCGAGGTGCCGCGCAAGAATGGCAAAAGCCTGGTGTCGGCCGGCATTGGTTTGTACATGTTGTCCGCAGATGGCGAGCAGGGTGCCGAGGTTTACAGCGCGGCGACGACGCGCGACCAGGCCCGCATCGTTTTTGACGATGCCAAAGGCATGGCCGAGCGCACGCCTGACATGCGGACATACCTGGGCGTTGCCATCCTGACGCATAGCATCACAGTCGCGCACACCTCTAGCAAATTTTCTCCGCTGGCAGCTGAAGCTAGCACGCAGGACGGTCTGAATGTGCATTGCGCCGTGATTGATGAGCTGCATGCGCACAAAAAACGAGACCTGTATGACGTGATCGACACGGCTCGCGGCGCTCGGGAACAGAGTTTGATGTGGTTGATCACAACCGCCGGAACTGACCGAAGCGGTATTTGCTACGAGCGCCGGACGCACATAACCAAAGTGCTGGACCGGGTGATCGCCGATGAGACGATGTTCGGGATCATCTACACGATTGACGATAAGGATGACCCATTTGACCCATCGACCTGGGCCAAGGCAAACCCGAACTGGCTGGTGTCAGTGCTCCCTGATGACATGGAGGCCGCGGCGCGCAAAGCATCAGCAATGCCC
Organism: Comamonadaceae bacterium; assembly: GCA_037132975.1. GTDB lineage: Bacteria > Pseudomonadota > Gammaproteobacteria > Burkholderiales > Burkholderiaceae_C > Rhodoferax. The sequence continues at coordinate 8,855 of JBAXOZ010000038.1, read as the reverse complement.
AGCGCGCTGAATAATTTTCTGACCAAGCGGCTGAACGTTTGGGTCAACGGCGAGAGCCCATGGATGGACATGCGAGCCTGGGAGCATTGTGCTGACCCAGACCTGCAGATCAGTGATTTCGCGGGAGAAAAGTGCTGGGGAGGTCTCGACCTGGCTCAAAAGAAGGACTTTGCAGCCTACGTAATCGTTTTTCAACGCTCCGGAACCTGGTACGTATTCACGCGGCTTTATTTGAACGAACTGGCAGTGCAGGAAAGCGGCAACGCGCACTTGAGTGGATGGGCCCGGTCTGGATACGTCGAAGTCACCGATGGCGACATCACCGATTTTGATGTTCTAGCTGACGATATGCGCCGGGATTGCAAGCGATTTGACATGCAGGAGATCGCTTTTGATCCCGCACTGAGCATGTATTTCGCCGGCAAGCTGGTCGAAGAGGGTCTGCCGCTGGTTGAGATCGCCCAGCGCGCCCTGTTTTTTACGCCACCGCTGCTGCAGGTCGAGAACCTGGTGCTCGAAAAGAAACTGAAGTTCGACGGCAACCCCGTCATGACGTGGATGGTGAGCAACCTGGTGGTGAAGATCAGCAAGTACAACGAGCTGCGATCACCCACCAAAGAACGACCCGAAAACAAGATCGACGGCCCGATGGCAATGTTGATGGCGCTTGGACGGGCAATGACACAGGCAAAGCCTCCAAGCATGTACGAATCTGAAGGATTGAGAGTCATCTAATGGCATTTTGGCAAAAAATCACAGAGGGCCTGAGTCGGAAAAACTCAAATCCCGACTGGGGGACGCTTGAGCGCTATCTGGGATGGGCTTTCGGCGGTGGCATTTCGTCATCCGGCGTCATCGTCAACCCGGCAAACGCCATGCAATCGGCGGCAGTTTATGCCTGCCTGAAGGTGCTTTCTGAGTCGGTCGGCATGTTACCGCTGTGCATTTACCAAAAAGGCGATAACGGCGCCCGGACGCCAGCAGAAAAGCACCCGCTCTACGAGCTGCTGCACGAGCAGCCGAACGAATACCAGACGGCCATCGAATTCTTGGAAATGATGGTACTGCACTTGAACCTGCGCGGCAATGCTTACGCCTACATCAACCGAACCCGATCCGGCCGCGTGGTTGAGATGATCCCGATCCACCCTGACATGGTTTACGTCCAAATGGATGCGGGTGGCCAGGTGACTTACCAGGCAGCGACAGAAAATGGCGCCCGGCGCACGATGGATCGCTCTGAAATTCTGCACGTCAAGGGCTTAACGATCAATGGATGGTTAGGAATCAGCCCAATTGCCTATGCACGAGAGTCAATCGGCCTGAGTCTTGCTACTGAAAAATTCGGCGGGCAACTGTTTCGCAATGGCGCCAAGATGGGCGGCATCCTGGAGCACCCGGGGAAACTGTCAGACGAAGCCTACAAACGCGTGAAAAATAGCTTCGACGCGGCAACCAGTGGCGAGGAAGCCCACAAAACAGCCCTTTTGGAAGAGGGAATGAAGTTCAGCAAGATCAGCATGAACGCTGACGACGCCCAATTCCTTGAAACACGAAAGTTCCAGCGCGGCGAGATTGCGTCGGTGTTTCGCGTGCCGCCGCACTTAATCATGGACCTGGAGCGCGCCACATTCAGCAACATCGAGCACATGAGTCTGGAATTTGTCCAGTATTCACTGATGCCTTGGCTGTGCCGCATTGAAAAAGCGATCCGGCGCGACGTTTTCAGCGCGGACGATAAGAAAAACAACACCATCAAGTTCGACGTGTCGGCGCTCCTGCGCGGAGACGCCGCTAGCCGCTCGGCCTATTACGCCAGCGGTATCACAAACGGCTGGCTGACGCGCAACGAGGCACGCGCCCGCGAGTATTTGAATCCACTCGATGGGCTGGATACGCCACTGATGCCGCTCAATCTGACGGATGGCAGTGACGATCCCGACGAGCAACAAGACAACGCAGAAGGCAAAACGCCAAAAGGGGCAACAGCATGAATCACCATGACATTGGTTTTGAAATCAAGGAAATCACCGGTACCGGAACATTTGCAGGATACGGCAGCGTCTATGGTGTGCTCGATGAGGGTGACGATATTGTTTCGCCTGGGTCCTTTGCCGGTAGCCTGGCTGCACTGGCCAGCAAATCGCAAATGCCGGCGCTGTTGTGGCAACACAAGGCCAGCGAACCGATCGGCGCTTACACAGCCGTCAAGGAAGACCCACTTGGCTTGTATGTCGAGGGGAAGCTGGCGCTGAAGACCCAGCGCGGCGCCGAGGCCTACGAATTGATGCAAATGAAGGCTATCAGCGGCCTGTCGATCGGTTACATAACCAAAGACTTTGACTATGACGCCAAAACCGGCATTCGCACCATCAAATCAGCTGACCTGTACGAGATCAGCCTGGTCACATTCCCTATGAACGACAGCGCTCGCGTGAGCGCCGTCAAGTCAATTTCAGAAATCAGCGACCTGACGAGCGCTGAAAACTACCTGCGCGACGCCGGTGGCTTATCTCGTCGAGAGGCGAAAGCCTTTATTTCAACGCTCAAGGCATTGAGTCTGCGCAACGCAGGCGATGACAGCGCTGAATTGAAAGCGATCACCTCGCTACTGGAGAAGCGCCGGGCACTTTTTGCCTGACGTTTAGCCACCCGTCCCACACCGTCCTTCCGACGGTTTTTTTTCGTCCACCCCAAGGAAAATAATCATGAGCAAAGAGATTCTTGACGCAATCGAAGCGTCCAACCGTGCTTTCGCCGAATTCAAATCCACCAACGACGCCAAGCTGGCCGACCTGGCCAAGGGCGCATCCGGCGCTGACCACCTCGCCAAGATCGAGAAGATTCAGACCGAAATGGCCGAGGCCAAGAAGCTGATCGAGACCCTCGAAGCCAAGGCCAAGCGCCCCAACTTCTCAGCAGATGGCAAGCCCGTCAACGAAGCCGAGCAAGAGCACAAGCAAGCCTTCAACAGCTTCATGCGCAAGGGCAAGATCGACGGCCTGGCTGATCTGGAAGCCAAAGCCTACGCCTGGGGCACCAACAGCGGTGCGGACGGCGGCTACGCTGTGCCGAAGGTCATCGACGGCATGATTGACTCGCTGGCTGTAAACATCAGCCCGATCCGCTCCATCGCCCAGGTGGTGCAGATCAGCACGACCGACTACCACAAGTTGGTCAACAAGCGCGGAACTGCATCCGGTTGGGTCGGCGAAACCGATGCCCGCACGGCCACCAACACATCGACGCTGGCCGACATCAAGCCGACGATGGGCGAACTGTATGCCAACCCGCAGGCAACCCAGCAAATGCTCGACGACGTGTTCTTCAACGCTGAGTCGTGGCTTGCATCGGAAGTCGCAACCGAGTTCGCACGCGCAGAAGGCGCAGCGTTCATCACTGGCGACGGCACCAACAAGCCCACAGGCTTCTTGGCTGGCGCCACCGCAGCGACTGCTGACGCTACCCGGGCTTTCGGAACCATCGAGCATCTGGCAACCGGTGCATCTGGTGCATGGAAGACGCTTTCTGCCACCGTCAACCCGGTGGATGACCTGTACGCACTGGTCAGCAAGATGAAGGCGGCCTATCGCGCCGGCTCCAACTTCGTGACCAACAAGGCGCTGCTGTTTGAAATCATGGCGATGAAGGACTACCAGGGTCGCTATGTATTCAATCCGACCAGCGCTCCTGGTGTGGCTGATACGATCCTTGGTTACCCGGTGGTCGAGGCAGAAGACATGGCGGCCAAAGCAGCCAATTCTCTGTCGCTGGCCTTCGGTAACTTCAAGCTGGCGTACCTGATCGTGGACCGCATCGGCACCCGCGTCGTGCGCGACCCGTTCAGCAACAAGCCGTACATCGGCTTTTACACGACCAAGCGGGTCGGTGGTGCACTGGTCAACTCCGAAGCCGTCAAGGCCTTGAAGTTCGGCACATCCTAAAGAAACCGGGGCGGCGTAGCAGTCGCCCCATTTCAAAACATACAAGGACTACCAACATGCAAAACTTGCATAACATCCACGCCGTCACCGCTATTGCGCCGGCATCCGTTGCTGACAATACCGCTGCAGTCAGCGCGATTATCGATACCTTTGGCTACGCGCAGTGCGAGTTCCTGATCACGCTCGGCGCAATCGCGGATGCTGACGCGACCTTTGCCGTCACCATGGAACATGGCGACGCTGCCAACCTGTCTGACACCGCCGCGGTCACCGCGACCAACCTGCAGGGCGCTCTGGCTGACGCGGGCTTCCAGTTCGACAGCGACAACGGCGTGCGCCGGATCGGCTACCTCAAGGCCAAGCGTTATGTGCGCCTGACCGTGACGCCCACCGCAAACAGTGGCAGCGCCATCTTTGGCGTGACAGCCCTGCTCGGTGCGCCCACGCTTTCGCCCACGCCGAACCCCTGATCCATGGCAAGTTGAAACAAGCCGCCCACTAAACCGGGCGGCTTTTCTATTGGACAAACATGGCACTGAAACTCATTACCGCGCCGGTTGCTGAGCCGCTGAACGTGGCAGACAACAGTGTGCGGCAACACCTGCGTCTGGACGCCGGCGACATAAGTCGGGACAGCGCTATCGAGATTTATATCGGGCAGGCCCGTGAGGCAGCGGAGCAGATTTGCCGCCGCGCACTGGTCACACAGTCCTGGTTGATGACTCTGGACAAATTCCCTGCCCCGGGTCTGGAAACATCAAGCGCAAATTGGTATGGCCCCGCGTGGGGCGTTGGTCCAGGGCCTTTAACAGTGTTGAAGCCTGAAGGCAAAACACAGTACGAAATCACGATCCCGATGCCACCGTTGCAAACGGTCGATAGCATCAAGTATTACGATGCCGACGGCGTGAAACAAACACTTTCGCCATCTGCCTACATTGTGGACAACGTAAGCGAGCCTGCGCGAGTGACACCGGCGCCGAATACGACATGGCCTAACACACAGAACCGCATCAACGCCGTCGAGGTCAGCTTTACCGCTGGCTATGACGACGCGGGTGAGCTTGTCCCCAAAGGCATCAAGTCTTGGATGCTGATGCATATCTCCGACAAGTGCGAGAACGATGCTGCGGTGGTCATGGGTGTGCGCGGAACGGTGGAAACACACCCTTATATTGACCGATTGCTGGACCCGTACCGGGTGGTGGTGTACTGATGTTCGGAATCTCTGCCGGCCATTTGCGCCACCAGATCGACATTCAGGCGCGCGGCACCACTGTTGACGCCTACGGCCAGCAGACAACGACCTGGACCAGCGTTGGTCTGACTTGGGCGAAGGTTGAGCCATACCAGGCAAAAGAACAGTTGCAGGCTGACCAGTATCAAGCGTCTGTGAGCCACAGGATCACGATCCGGCACCGGGCTTTATTCGATGACCCGCAAACAGCTGCGGCGCATCGCATTGTGTTCAAGAGTCGCAAATTCAATATCACAGGCTGCATGAACTTGGAAGAGCGCGGCCGCTGGACGGTGCTGGAATGCGTCGAGGGCCGCAGCGATGGATGAAGTCACGATCCACGGCCTCAAGGAATTACAGTACGCATTGCGTCAGTTGCCAAAGGAGTTGCAAGGCAAGGTCTTGACCCAGGCGCTGTGGGATGGCGGAAAGTCAATGATCGCGGACGCCAAGGCGCGGGCGTTGAAGCTGAACGAATCACAACTGCCGCACCACGTTGGTCGCGGCAAGGAACTTGTCCAGCCCGGCAACATTTCGAGAAACATCATGGTTCGGCGCGTCAAGCATACAGATGCGACGGCCACGGTGAGCATCGGTGTGCGTGCAAAAGGCAAGGGGTCAGGAAATGCCTTTTACTGGCGCTTCTTTGAGTTCGGCACGAAATTCATCAGCAAGAAACCATTTATGCGGACAGCATTTGAGGCCAAGAAACTCGCAACGGCTGACGCCATCAAGTTGGCGCTCGGCAAGCGAATCGAGGCCGCTGCGGCGAAATTACGGGTGAAGGCATCATGAGTATTGGTTCGCTCGTCTATACAGCGTTGTCTGGAAACACTGCACTTGCCGCACTGGTCGGGGAGCGGATTTTCCCGGTCATCGCGCAGGCGCAGATTGCGTATCCGTACCTGGTCTATTCCGAGGTTTACAACGCCCCGCAAAACAGTCTCGGCGGTTGGTCTGGCTGCGATAACACGCGCCTGCAGATCGACTGCTGGTCAAAGTCCTATTCAAACGCTCATGCGGTAGCGACCCTGGTCCGCGCCGCTATGGCGTCAGCAACCACCTTCAAGGGTGTTTGCATCAACACGTTGGACGGCCCTGTAGAGGGCGGTCTGGACTTGTACCACGTCATCGTGGAGTTTTCTCTCTGGTCAGTTTAGTCCGCTCTTGATTGAGCGGTTTTTTTATTCAAAGGAAATCATCATGAGTTCTTCCGCAATCAGTGCTCAAGGCACAACGCTCCAAGTGTCAACTGGCACTGGCGCGGCAAAGACGATCACCGCCATCACGCAGGGTAACCCTTGCATCTGCACCAGCACGGCTCACGGCCTTGCCAAAGGTGATCGCGTTACCATTGCCGCAGTCGGTGGCATGACGCAGCTCAACACCAACACCTACTCGGTCGAGTATGTGACGGCCAACACGTTCTCGCTGTCTGGTGTGGATTCAAGCGCCTTCACTGCCTACACATCGGGCGGCACGGCCACACCGGTGACGTTCACAGCCATTTCGGAAGTGGCGACGTTCAGCGGCTTTGACGGCCAGGCATCTGAAATCGACGTGACTGACCTGAACAGTGTTGCCAAGGAATTCAAGCTCGGCCTGATCGATAACGGTGGGTTCACCTTCACCATGAACACCCTCACGTCTGACGGCGGCCAGACCGTGCTGCGTGCCAGCCATGACGCCTCGACCAGCCGCCAGTACAAACTGACGTTGCCGAGCGGAACCCCATCGGTCGCAACCTTCACGGCCTACGCAAAGCAAATCCCGGTCGCCGGTGGCGTGGATGCCAAGGTGACCAGCAACGTCGCCCTGCGGATCACTGGCGCGGTAACCTGGGCCTGATCGATGCTGAAAAAGTCCCAAATTCTGGCGGCTAAAGACCTGCGCACCGAGGTTGTCAACATCCCTGAGTGGGGTGGCGATGTCCTGGTGCGCCTGCTGACGGCTGCCGAACGCGAAGAGATCACCAGCATCTGGACGCAGCATGTCAATGCCGACAACGCAACGAAGTCGGTTTTGACAAGCGACGCCATGCTGTTGCGTTGCACTGTGGATGAGTCCGGTGCCCAGTTGTTTGACGATGCCGACCTTCCAGCGCTCAAGCAGAAAAGCGCAATCGCCATCAATCGGATCATCGACGCAGCCCTGACGATGAACAAGATGAATCCCGGTGCTGTGGAGGATGCGGCAAAAAACTTGCCCGCCGACCAGACCGGCGTTTCCTCTTCCGATTAGCCTGTCAACTCGGTTGCACCGTCGCCGAGTTGGGGCACCGCCTGACCAGTGACGAAATGACCGAGTGGCAAGCCTTCTACGTTCTGGAGCCGTGGGGCACAGCGCCAGCGGCACTCAATACCGCCATCGTGACAGCAACGATTGCCAACGTGAATCGGGCACCAACTGCCCCTCCTTACTCGCCAGTTGACTTCATGCCGGTCTATGGTTTGCCCAAGCCGAAAGTGGAATTGACCGACGAAGAGCGATCCAACCAAATCCGCAACCTCTTGAAACGGGAATAAAAATGGCCGGCACACTTGGCGATCTAACAATTGACCTGAATGCGAACATTGCCAAGTTCCTGTCCGCCATGGACATGGCAGAGCTCAAGAGCAAACGCACCGGGGACATAATCACCAAGAATCTGGTAAACCTCGGCGCGGGGTTGATCGGCGGCGCCTCGATCGCCGCCATCAAAGGGTTTATAGATGGAGTGGTGGAGGGCGCCGCCAAGCTGAAAGATTTCGGAGAGATTGCCGGCACGTCTGCCGAGCAGATGTCAACCTTCCTGACCGCCTCAAAACTCTCCGGCACCAGCATGGAAACAGTGACCGAGGGCTTGGTCAAACTCGCCAAAGGCATGGCGGGCTCAGAAGATATGACCGGCAATGCCGGGCGCGCGCTGAAGGCGCTTGGAATCGATGCGCGGGATGCCGCCGGCAACCTGAAAGACCCGGCCGCGGTCATGAAGGAAATGGCCGCGAAGCTCGGGGATTTCAAAGACGGCGCCGGCAAGACCGCGCTGGCGATTGATGCGTTTGGCAAGTCCGGCGCTCAGTTGCTGCCAATGATGAAGGAAATGTACGAGCTCGGTGACCAGGAGGTCAAAGTCACCGATGCCCAAGCCCTGGCAGCCGATGACTACGAAAAGGGGTTGAAACGCCTGTCCGCCACCAAACAGGCCATGATGAAGACGGTGGTGATGGCTGCAATCCCGGTGATGAACGACTTCGTTCAAACCTTGCTCGAAGCAGCGAATGGCAATGACGGCCTACTTAAATCTGTCAAAGGTCTGGCGCAGGACGGCAGCATCAAGGAATGGGCGCAATCAGCAGCGCTTGAAGTGGCGTCGGTGATCGATATGTTCGACGGCGTCGCCCGGGTTGTAGATATTGTTGGGAAGTTCCTTGGCAATGTTGCCACTCTGGTGGTGCTCAACATGAAGGGCGAGTTCGCCCAAGCCTCAGCTGCAGGCAAGGCGTTTGAAGATGATGTCGACCGCATCATGAACAAACCCATGTTCAGCGCCAAGCTAAAAGCGAAGTTCGACGTTTCGAATGAAGGCTGGTCTGGTCCAGTTGACGAATTTGGAAACCCGATCGTCAAAAAGACCCTGGCCTACAACAACAGAGACCCAAAGCCACCAGTCAAAGACCCAGGCCAAGGTTTCA
>JBAXOZ010000037.1:0-19392 GCA_037132975.1 Comamonadaceae bacterium | reverse complement strand
GGGCGCTGGTATTACATTGATGGCCAGATGCCGGAGGCGGACTGACTGGATCGCCGCTTTGCTGCGTAGCGAGACCACAGCAATGCATCGTCATCGCGAGGCCGCAGGCCGCGGCGATCCATGTTGGCGAACTGTGACATGGATTGCTTCGCTGCGCTCGCAATGACGGATCCCAGGCTCAAAGCCTTCCGTAGCGCGCTGTGAAAGTGGCCTTGCCCAGGCTGGTGGCGTTGATCATGAAACCGGCCAGCGCTGCGGTGGCGTCTAGAGGAATATCGAGGATCTCTTTCAGCGCGTGCACGGTGAAGACGTAGCGGTGCGGCGCGTCGCCCGGTGGCGGCGCGACACCACCCCAAGCCGCCACGCCGTAGTCGATGCGCACATGGCGTGCGCCCTTGGGCAGATGGGCGCCGCCCTCGGCGCCCGCGTTGGGCGCCAGTTCAGTCACATCGGCCGGGATGTTGATCACCACCCAGTGCCACCAACCGGACCCGGAGGGTGCGTCGGGGTCGTAGACGGTCACGGCAAAGGCTTTGGCGCCAGCCGGCGCGCCGCTCCACTGGAGCGCGGGCGACTGGTTGTCTCCGGAACAGCCGAAACCGTTGTACTCAAAGCGTTGAGCAATCATGGAGTCGGCCTTGATCTCCGAACTGACCAGCGTGAATCCGGCGGTAGAAGTGGTTTGGTTCATGACACTCTCCTGTGTGAAGAATTGTGATGTTATGCCAAATGCTTGCCGACGATTCCGGCCAGTTCAAACATTGTGATCTGCGGCTTGCCGAAGATCGGCAGCAGCTTGGCGTCGGCGTTGATGGCACGCTTGTTGGAAGCGTCCTGCAAGCCATTGGCCTTGATGTAATCCCACAGTTTCTTGATCACCTGCGGCCGCGCCACGGCATCTGAACCGATCACGGCGGCCAGTGCCGCGCTGGGCTGCAGGCCGGTGCCCGCCGTGGTCTTGCGCGGCGCCTTGACGCTCTTGACCGCTGCTTTCTTGACGGCTACTTTGCCGGCTGGCTTCTTGACGGCTGCCTTTTTCGCCACCGCCTTCACCGCAGCGCCGGCCTTGACAGCGGCGCCGGTAAAGGCTTTGGCAGCGGTCTTGCGCGGCGGGAACTTGCTCGGCGCAAACTCGAAGTTCACTTTCCCGGCCGCTGCGTCCCACGCCAGCATGGCCTTGAAGCCGCGGCGCGTGCGCATGGAGACAAACTTGTCTAGCAGATCGGTCTTGCCCGTAGCCAGCAGTTTGCTCATCTGCTCACGCACCACCGGCTGCTGCAAAATAATCTGGCCGCTCTTGAAGTCACAACTGGGCGTGGCTTGCGCGTGTGTGGGCACTGACTTTTCACATACATAACTCTTGCCGTGTTCGAACACGGCGGCGCCGCATTTGGGGCAGGCACCCAGACTCTCCTGCGCCGAGAAATCGATCAACTCGCCACTTTCCTCTCCCTTCTTGTCGTCGCCAAAATCAAATTCGAGCTTGAAGTTCTTGCTCTCTTCGTCAAACTTGATGATCATTTCGGCCGTGAAGGGCCACCCCGCCTTGGAGCGGAAGCCGTCGAGCGGACCGATTTTTCGATCGCGCAGGAACTGCTCGACCTCGGCGACTTCAAAGGTGCGTCCGGCCGGCGTCTTGCCAAAAGAAAAACCGCAGCCTTCTTCGCTCCCGCTCTTGCCGGTGCAACTGTAACGGCGGTAGTTTTCTTTCATGACACCGGCGCAGTTGGGGCATGGCGCCTGCAGGGTGGCGTAGTCACCGGGCACGGTGTCGCGGTCGTACTCCTTGGCTTTTCTGACCATGCGCTCGGTCATGGCGGCGATCTCGGCCATGAAGGTCTCGCGCTTGAGCTTGCCGTGTTCCATCTGCGCCAGCTTGTACTCCCACTCGCCCGTCAACTCGGCCTTGGAGAGTTCTTCTACCCCCAGGCCTCTGAGCAGCGTCATCAGCTGGAAGGCTTTGGCCGTCGGTATCAGCTCACGCCCTTCGCGCAGCATGTATTTTTCGGCGATCAGGCCTTCAATGATGCTCGATCGTGTGGCTGGTGTACCCAAGCCCTTCTCGTGCATGGCAGCGCGCAATTCGTCGTCTTCAATGGCCTTGCCGGCACCTTCCATGGCGCCGAGCAGTGTGGCTTCCGAGTAGCGCGCCGGCGGTCGGGTTTTCAGGGCTTTGGGCTCAACGGTCTGCGCCTTGACCAGTTCGCCGGCTTGAACCGGCACCAGGTTTCCGGAACTCTTGCCGTCACCGTCACTGGCCTCCTCTGCCGCTTCCTTGCCGTAAATCGCCAGCCAGCCCGGCTTGACCAGGACCTTGCCTTCGGTCTTGAAATGATGCCCGGCTGCAGTGCTAATTCGGGTGGTGATCTGATACTCTGCACTGGGGAAAAACACCGCCATAAAACGCCGCACCACCAGATCGTAGATTTTCTGTTCGGCTTCGCTCAGGCCATGTGGCGCCTGCAAGGTAGGAATGATGGCAAAGTGGTCGCTGACCTTGGCGTTGTCGAAAACGCGTTTGCTCTTGACGATGTAGTGACTCTTGAGCGCGGTGGCCGCATGCGGGGCCAGGTGCTTCATGGGACTACCGGCCAGCATCTCGAAGGTCTGTTTCACCACCGGCACGTAGTCTTCCGGCAAGGCGCGCGAATCGGTGCGCGGGTAGGTCAGCGCCTTGTGGCGTTCGTACAGGCTTTGTGCGATCGACAGCGTGGTCTTGGCCGAGTAGCCGAACTTGCCGTTGGCTTCACGCTGCAAACTGGTCAGGTCGAACAGCAAAGGGGAGGCTTGGGTTGTCGGCTTGCTTTCTTCCGTAACGCTGGCCTTCTGGCCCCGCACGGCATCGGCGATGGCGCGCGCCTCGCGCTCGCTCCAGAGGCGATCGGCCTTCAGTTCAGCATCTGGCTCCTCCGTATTGCCGGCCGCCAGATTGGCAGCAGCCTTCTTCCAGGCCGGATCAAACCATTTGCCGTTGTACTCGCCAGCGCTGGCGCCAAAGACGGCGTGGACCTCGAAGTAGTCGCGGCTGATGAACTTGCGAATCTGCTCCTCGCGCTCCACCACCACACTCAAGGTTGGCGTCTGCACGCGACCCACAGTGGTCAAGAAGAAGCCGCCATCGCGTGAATTGAAGGCCGTCATGGCGCGCGTGCCATTGATGCCCACCAGCCAGTCGGCCTCGCTGCGGCAGCGCGCCGCATCGGCCAGGGGCAGCATCTGCTGGTCGCTGCGCAGTGAATCGAAGCCGTCGCGTATCGCTTGCGGCGTCATCGACTGCAGCCAAAGGCGCTGCACCGGCAGCTTGACCTTGCTGTACTGCTGGATCAGACGGAAGATCAGTTCCCCCTCGCGCCCGGCATCGCAGGCGTTGATCAGGGCCCCTACGTCCTTGCGCTTGGCCTGCTTGACGATGGCATTAAGCCGTGTTTTGGTCTTGTCCATGGGCTTGACGTCAAAGTGCGGCGGGATCACCGGCAGGTGGGCAAAGCTCCACTTGCCACGCTTGACGTCGAATTCCTCGGGCGCCTGAATTTCAAGCAAATGCCCGACGGCGCTGGTAACGACGTACTTTTCGTTTTCGAAGTGCTCGTCGTGCTTCTCGAATTTACCGGATGCCGTGGTGAGGGCCCGCACAATGTCCTGAGCAACCGAGGGCTTTTCGGCAATGACCAATGTTTTGGTGAAAGCTGTATTCTTCATCTGACTTTACAATCCATTTTCTCGCGGGCGCACGGGCGCACGCACCTACACGTGAGCGCGCACACACGCGCCCATACGAGTTCACCATACCAAATTTTTCAGTTGTGTCCAAAAATACCACCAGCGCAGCCAGCCGCCGCATCCAGGTCCGCCGCTCCGGCGTGCACGGCAGAGGGGTGTTCGCCCTGCAGGATATCGCCGAAGGTGAGGTGCTGATTGAGTACGTCGGCGAGATCATCAGCTGGCCCGAGGCGCAGCAGCGCCATCCCCACGATCCGACCGACCCGAACCACACGTTTTATTTTCACATCAATGAGAGCCGCGTGATCGATGCCAAGGTCGGTGGCAATTCATCGCGCTGGATCAATCACGCCTGCAGCGCCAACTGCGAAGCCGACGAAAAGGACGGACGCATCTTCATCAAGGCCTTGCGCAACATCCAGGCCGGCGAAGAGCTCAACTACGACTACGGCCTGATCCTGCATGAGCGCTACACACCCAAGCTGAAAGCCGAGTACCCCTGCTGGTGTGGCTCCCAGGACTGTCGTGGCACGCTGCTGGCGCCCAAGCGCAGACGTGGCTAGTCGACGCGATGAACAGCGCAATGGACTGGCCAGCGCAGCCGATCGAGCAGGCCATCGCGCCTGATCTGCCAGGTTTTCACTTCGAGGTGCTGGCACAGATTGATTCAAGCAACAGTGAATTGATGCGCCGTGCCCGCGACGGGCAGACCCAGCCCGTGCTGTTACTGGCCGAGCAGCAAAGCGCTGGCCGTGGTCGCCTTGGACGTCAGTGGTCCAGTGACCTCACTTTTTCTCTTGGCCTGCCCTTGGCACCTGGCGATTGGTCCGGCCTGTCGCTGGCTGTGGGTCTGAGCATTGTTCAGAGCCTGCACCCTGATTTACGCCTGAAATGGCCGAACGATGTCTGGTGGCAAGGACGCAAGCTGGCCGGGATTCTGATCGAAACAGCCAGTTTCGGCAGCAGCCGGTATGTCGTGGTCGGCGTCGGCATCAACATCCGGCCACGCGATGGCACCGGCCTTGCCACGCCACCAGCATGGCTGCAGGAACTGCTGCCGGACCTGGATAGGCCCCAAGCACTGCTGAAAATCGCAGCGCCACTGGTGCAAACCATCAAAGTATTTGAGCAGCTCGGCTTTGCCCCATTTCAGGCAGACTTCAATCGCCTTGATGCGCTGCGCAACGTGGCTGTGACGCTCAGTAACGGGACCGTCGGCATCGCCCAGGGGGTGGACCGCTGCGGTGCGCTGCAGCTTGGAACTGCACAGGGTTTGGTCGCTGTAACCAGCGCCGAGGTCAGCGTGCGCCCAATCGGCGCATCGTCTGGCGACCCTTCCTGAGTTTTCATATGCTGCGTTTTCTGGTCCTCTCCTTGCTGCTGGTCAATGGCCTGTATTTCGCCTGGACCGAACGCGTCTTTCCAGCTTGGGGGCCGGAACAGCAAACGGAGCCACAGCGTCTGCAGCGCCAGATCAAGCCAGAGGCCCTGCATCTGCTGACGGCCCAGGAGGTACTTCAGTCGGAAACGGTAGCGACGTCCGGTAAATCGACCGTATGCCTGCAGGCAGGTCCTTTTGATGAAGTTCAGACCACCTCCTTACGCGCTGCCTTGGCTTCCCTCCTGCCACCAGGATCCTGGGCTCTGAGCAATGCAACAGAGCCGGCACGTTGGATTGTCTACATGGGCAAATATGCCAGCCCCGAAATCCTCGCGAAGAAGCGCTCCGAACTGGCTTCCTTGAATTTGCGCTTTGAGCCACTGACCGATCCGGCGCTGCAGTGGGGTCTGTCGCTCGGCGGCTTTGCGACCCAGGCGGCGGCGGATGCAGCACGGGCCAATCTGAGTCAGCGTGGTGTGCGCACCGCGCGTGTGCTGCAGGAGCGTGCGCAGTCCACCGGCATCATGCTGCGATTGCCCGCCGCGGACGAGGCACTTCAAGCGCGTTTGGGCGAATTGAAATCTGCTTTGGGCGGCAAGGCGCTGGTGGCGTGCAAATGATCACTGCGCACTGGCAGCGCTGCCGGATTCGGCGACAAAGCGCACATTGAAACGCGCGCCGGGCGGCGATTGCCCGGGACGCGTGTCCTCCATGGCGACCGTGGCATTGTGCAGATAGGCGATCTCCATCACGATGCGCAGGCCCAGACCGGAGCCGTCGACTTCGGTACCCAGGGCACGATAGAAAGGTCGAAAAATCAGTTCGCGTTCCGCCAGCGGCACGCCGGGGCCGGAATCTTCAACCTGCAATACCAAAGTCTTGCCAAAAGGGTCGGTCAGCACGCGGGCTGTGATGACCCCGGGCCGCTCGGCGCTGGAAGGTGTGTAGTTGATGGCGTTGTCTAGTAAATTCCGGATCAGTTCCTTGAGCAGGGTCGGATTGCCGGCAAGCTGGCCGCCTTCGGCGCCTGGCTGCGTTCCCTCAAAACCGAGGTCGATGTATTTTTCCATGGCACGCGGCACACAGTCGCGCACGACTTCCATCGTCAACTCGGCCAGATCGCAGCTGCTGCGTGGCATCGCCGAACCGCTGCTCTCAGCCCGGGCCAGCGCCAGCAACTGATTGACCGTGTGCGTGGCACGGATGCTGGAACGCCCGATCTGGCGCAGCGACTGTTTGAGCTCTTCGGTATTGGCACCTTCCCGTTGCGCCAGATCCGCCTGCATGCGCAAGCCCGCCAACGGCGTTTTCAATTGGTGGGCGGCGTCGGCCAGGAAGCGCTTTTGCGTCGCGATCGAGTCTTTCAGTCGCATCAACAAGTCGTTGACCGAGGACACCAGCGGTGCGACTTCCAGTGGCACGGCACGCGCATCGATTGGGCTCAGGTCGTCTGGCTTGCGCGCACGGATCCGCTCTTCAAGCTGATTCAGAGGTTTGATGGCCTGCACCAGAGCCAGCCAGACCAGCAGTACTGCCATCGGCAGGATGACAAACTGCGGCAGCATGACACCTTTGACAATTTCGGTCGCCAGCACCGATCGCTTTTCGAGGGTTTCGGCCACTTGCACCAGAGCCGGTCTGGCCCCTGGCAATGGCAATTTGACCCAGGTGTAGGCAATCTTGACATCCACACCGTGGACTTCAGCATCACGGATCCGGACTTCACCAAAAAAGACTTTCTCGTCCTCGGCCGGCAAAGGCAAATCACGCTCGCCACTGAGGAACTCTCCGCGGTTGCCCAGCACCTGGTAGTAAACCGTGTCGGAGTCGTCGGCTCGCAGCAACTCTCGCGCTGGTAGCGGCAGGTTGAATTGCACCCGGTTGTTGCTGACATGGACCAGTTGCGCAAGCGCCCCTGCGTTGTACTCCAGCGCCCTGTCAAAGGGTTTGCCGGCAATGCTTTGTGCGACCAGCCAGGTCAAGACCAGACTGATAGGCCACAGCAGGAGCATGGGCGTGAGCATCCAGTCCAGAATTTCCCCGAACAGCGAGCGCTGTTCCTGATGGAAGATGTTCACGAGATGTGGTCAGATCCCTAGTTCGGGATCTTTTCAAGACAGTAACCAAGTCCTCGCACCGTAGCTATGCGGATCGGGCCCTTTTCGATTTTCTTGCGCAGCCGGTGGATGTACACCTCGATCGCGTTATTGCTGACCTCTTCGCCCCATTCGCAGAGTCTCTCCACCAGTTGATCCTTGCTCACCAGGCGACCGGCGCGCTGCAGCAGCACTTCGAGCAGGCCGAGTTCGCGCGCCGACAGTTCGATCATGGCGCCATCAATCGTGGCAACCCGGCCAGACTGGTCGTAAATCAAAGGCCCGTGCTTGATCATGCTGCTGGCCGTTCCCATGCCGCGTCGGCCCAGGGCGCGTACGCGAGCCTCCAGTTCCTGCAGGCTGAAGGGTTTGGCCATGTAGTCGTCGGCACCATAGTCCAGCCCCTTGACGCGCTCTTCAACGCTGTCAGCGGCGGTCAAAATCAGCACCGGCAAAGAAGAGCCACGCGCCCGCAGCTTCTTCAAGACCTCAAGGCCGTGCATCCTGGGTATGCCCAGATCCAGAATCAGCAGGTCGAATTCGGTGTTGGTCATCAATGCTGCGTCGGCCTCGGCACCACTGGCTACATGGTCAACAGCAGCACCTGAACTGCGCAATGTTCGCAACAGGCCATCGGCCAGCACCTGGTCATCTTCCGCAATCAGAATTCGCATGTCTGTCTCCTATGGGGGTAAAAACCGGAGGCCGGCATTTCCATTTTTCAAGCGATTCTAGGCGTCCGCGAATCTGCCTGTAATTTTCGCGACAGAATTGACAGGGTTTCACGCTGCATAGGCTTCCAGACCCATGGCCATCACGGTTGCGATCTCTGCCCCAACGGCCGCCTTGAGTTCGTCCTGCGCCTGCGCAACCGCATCGCCAAAGGCCTGCAGCCAGGCCAGCCCAACCGGCCTGAACACA
The DNA here is from genome assembly GCA_037132975.1 of Comamonadaceae bacterium. Classification (GTDB taxonomy): domain Bacteria; phylum Pseudomonadota; class Gammaproteobacteria; order Burkholderiales; family Burkholderiaceae_C; genus Rhodoferax. The sequence continues at coordinate 11,274 of JBAXOZ010000037.1, read as the reverse complement.
ATGCGCCGCGCACGCGCGTCACGGGGGTCAGCCGTTCTGCCAACCAAGCCCCAGGCTTCACACTGCTCCACCAGTTTGCCCATGGCCTGTTTGCTGACACCGGCACGCTGTGCCAGCTCCGTCAGGCGCGACCCCTCCAGTGCCAGATGGCGCGTAATGTGGATGTGGGACGCGCTCAGGCAACCACGCGCAGCGAGATTGGACAAGGCCAGGGGCACGTTCTCATTGCGCGACATCAGGAAGAGCACCCGGGCGTCAAAGCGTTGCAGTGCCAGACTCATCCAGTGCCCCAGGTGGGCCTGGCGCCAACCTGGCATGTGGACAGTTTTGCCTGTTTCAGTCATGGTCAATATAGTAAATCAAATTGACTAAAAATACCACTTGTTGATTTCAATAACTGCGTTAAACTACTGTTCAAGCATCCAGCCTGTTGTTAAAACCAGAAGATGCTCTGATCGAAGCCAAAATCAACCCGTTGCCATTCAAGGAGTACTTTATGGACGCACCCGTCAAAACCCCAAGCCCCGCCAACAGCGAAAGAGCCAAAGCCCTGCAGGTGGCACTGGCCCAGATTGAGAAACAGTTTGGCAAGGGCACCATCATGCGCCTGGGTGAGGGCGAGGTGATTGAAGACATCCAGGTAGTTTCGACCGGCTCCCTCGGTCTGGACATCGCTTTGGGGGTCGGTGGCCTGCCACGCGGTCGGGTGGTCGAAATCTACGGCCCGGAATCCTCCGGCAAAACAACGCTGACCCTGCAAGTCATCGCGGAGATGCAAAAAGTTGGTGGGCAATGTGCCTTCATTGACGCCGAACACGCGCTCGACATCCAGTACGCGCAAAACCTTGGCGTCAATCTGCAAGACCTGCTGATCAGCCAGCCCGATACCGGCGAACAAGCGCTGGAAATCGTGGACAGCCTGGTGCGCTCCGGTGCCGTTGACCTGATTGTGGTTGACTCGGTCGCAGCGCTGACCCCGAAGGCCGAGCTTGAAGGCGAGATGGGTGACTCTTTGCCGGGTTTGCAGGCCAGGCTGATGAGCCAGGCGCTGCGCAAGCTCACAGCCCACATCAAGAAGACCAACTGCATGGTGATCTTCATTAACCAGATCCGCATGAAGATCGGCGTCATGTTTGGCTCTCCGGAAACCACCACCGGCGGCAATGCGCTCAAGTTTTACGCCTCAGTGCGTCTGGACATCCGGCGTACCGGAACCATCAAGAAAGGTGACGAAGCGATCGGCAATGAAACCAAAGTCAAGGTCGTCAAGAACAAGGTGGCGCCACCGTTCAAGACCGCCGAATTCGACATTCTGTTTGGCGAAGGCATCAGCCGCCACGGCGAAATCATCGACATGGGTGTGAACGCCAACATTCTGGACAAGTCCGGCGCCTGGTACGCCTACAACGGCGAAAAGATCGGTCAGGGACGTGACAACGCCAGAGAGTTTCTGCGCGAAAACCCGGAGCTGTCACACGAAATTGAAAACAAGGTGCGCCTGTCACTCGGCATCCCCTTGCTGCCCTCTTTGGCAGAGCCAGACGCAAAAACCAAAGCGCCAGGCAAAAAGGCCGAAACAATCAGCAAGACCTAAGGCCTGTGTCGCCGGTCCAACTCTCACTGAAAGGCCGCGCCCTGCGGCTGCTCAGCGGCCGCGAGCACTCACGCACGGAACTTGAACGCAAGCTTGCAAGATTCGAGGAGGAACCCGGCACGCTCAAGCGCGCGCTGGATGATCTGCAGGCCAAGGGCTTCATCAGCGAGCAGCGGGTCATCGAATCCGTGCTGCATCGACGCGCGGCCAAACTCGGCACGGCACGCCTCAAGCACGAGTTGCAGGGCAAAGGCCTGGACCCGCAAGCCGTAGCCCAGGCGATGGTGCAACTCAAACTCAGCGAACACGAGCGGGCGCTGGCGGTCTGGCAAAAAAAGTTTGGCGCGGCGCCAGCCAGTCCACTGGAAGCAGCGCGGCAAATCCGCTTTCTGGCAGCGCGCGGATTCGGTGCGGAGGCGATCCGCAAAATCGTCAAAGGCCCAGCATCAGCTTGAGATTTTGCACAGCGGCACCGCTGGCTCCCTTGCCCAGGTTGTCGAGACGGGCCACCAGCACAGCGTGGCTGAACCCATCGCCCGCGCCCTGGTTGGCAAAAACCCGCAGTTCCATTCTGTTGCTGCCCACCAAGGCCAGCGCGTCAAGCTTGCCATCGGGGGTTGCTGACTCGACACTCACCCATTCGCTCGCAGCGTAGTGCCGGCTCAGGGCATCACGCAGATCCTGTGCACTGGGTTGCCCAGGCAGCAAGTCCAGATGCAGCGGCACCTGCACCAGCATGCCTTGTCTGAAATTGCCGACACTTGGCACAAAGACAGGCCGACGTGACAAGCCGCTGTACTTCACTATTTCCGGCACATGCTTGTGTTTCAAGCCCAGTCCGTACAACTCGAAAGCCGGCGCCTCATTCCGCTCGTAGGCCTCGATCATGCTGCGCCCACCCCCCGAATAGCCACTCACAGCGGGCAAGGTCAAAGGGAAGTTCTTGGGAATCAGGCCAGCGTCCACCAGAGGGCGAAGCAAGGCGATGGCGCCGGTCGCATAGCAGCCCGGGTTGGAAACACGGTGCGCCTGCGCCACCTCCTGCTGATGCCCCGCTGTCAGTTCGGCGAAACCATAAACCCAGCCAGGAGCCGTGCGGTGCGCCGTCGACGCATCAATGATTTTCGGCCCCGGCTGACCACTGGCGTGTGCCATTTCGTCGATCATCGCGACCGACTCCACAGCAGCCTCGTCATGCAGGCAAAGTATCACCAAGTCCATTTGAGCCATCAAGTCGCGCTTGGCTCCCGGGTCTTTGCGCAGTTCGGGCGCGATGCTGATCAGCTCAATCCCCGCCATGTCCCGCAGACGTTCCCGGATCTGCAGCCCGGTGGTGCCGGCTTCGCCATCAATGAATATCTTTTGCATTGACTTGTTCCCGATCAATAGGTCTGGCCATGCCGTGTAAGACTGACTAAAGTTTGGTGCATTGCAGCATGATACAGTCTGGCACTGCGTTGTCCAGCGCCCGCCGCAGAGCATCCAAGTTTTGTCGTGGGGAAGACCTTTGGTTCTCTCCCCAACTGATTAGGAAATTTTATGAAAATTCACGAATACCAAGGCAAGGAAATCTTGCGTCAATTTGGTGTGCCGGTGCCGCGAGGCATTGCCGCATTCACGGTCCAGGAAGCGGTCGAGGCCGCACAAAAGCTGGGTGGCCCGGTGTGGGTCGTCAAGGCGCAGATTCACGCGGGCGGTCGCGGCAAGGGCGGCGGCGTCAAGCTGGCGCGCTCTATCGATGAAGTGAAGAAACTGGCCGGTGAAATTCTCGGGATGCAACTGATTACGCACCAGACCGGAGCGCAGGGTCAGAAAGTACGGCGCCTCCTGATTGAAGACGGCGCTGATATCAAGAAGGAATATTACGTTTCGGCAGTCACCGACCGCGCCAGCCAGCGTGTTGCCTTGATGGCATCTTCTGAAGGCGGCATGAACATTGAAGAAGTGGCGCACGCGACGCCCGAGAAGATCATCAAGGCCTTCGTCGATCCGGCCACCGGTCTGACCACCGCCCAGGCCACAGAATTGGCCAACGGCATCGGTGTTCCTGCGGCTTCCACCGCACAGTGTGTGGACGTGCTGCAAAAGCTCTACAAGGTGTACATGGACACCGACGCTTCTCTGGTTGAAATCAACCCCCTGATTCTTGAAGGCAACGGCAACATCAAGGCGCTGGACGCCAAGTTCAACTTTGATTCCAACGCGCTGTACCGGCATCCTGAAATCGTCGCCTACCGGGACCTCGACGAAGAGGATCCGGCCGAAGTCGAAGCCAGCAAGTTTGATCTGGCCTACATCAGTCTGGACGGCAACATCGGCTGCCTGGTCAACGGCGCAGGCCTGGCGATGGCGGCCATGGACACCATCAAGTTGTTTGGCGGGGAGCCAGCCAACTTCCTTGATGTCGGTGGCGGCGCCACACCCGAGAAAGTCACCGAAGCTTTCAAGATCATGCTCAAGAACGACAAGGTCAAGGCGATTTTGGTCAACATTTTCGGCGGCATCATGAAATGCGACACCATCGCCACCGGTGTGGTTGCCGCATGCAAGGCAACCAATCTGAATGTGCCCCTGGTGGTGCGCATGAAGGGCACCAACGAGGAACTGGGCAAGAAAATCCTGGCCGATTCCGGTCTGCCCATCATCAGCGCCGATACCATGGCCGATGCGGCGCAAAAAGTGATTGCCGCTCTTCAGTCATAAACCTTGGAAGTGAATCATGTCCATCCTCATCAATAAAGACACCAAAGTCATCACCCAGGGTATCACTGGCAAGACCGGCCAGTTCCACACCGAGAAGTGCCAGGAATACGCCAACGGAAAGAATTGTTTTGTTGCGGGCGTCAACCCAAAAAAGGCGGGCGAATCGATCTTCAACATACCGATCTACGCATCGGTAAAGGAAGCAGCGCAAGCAACTGGCGCCACCGTATCGGTGATCTATGTGCCACCCGCCGGCGCTGCGGCAGCGATCTGGGAAGCGGTCGAAGCCAATCTCGATCTGGCAATCTGCATCACCGAAGGTATTCCGGTGCGCGACATGCTTGAAGTCTGCAACAAGATGCGGGCCAGAGAAGCCGCTGGCGGCAAAAAAACGCTGTTGCTGGGACCCAACTGCCCAGGAATTATCACGCCAGATGAAATCAAGATCGGCATCATGCCGGGCCACATTCACCGTAAAGGCCGCATTGGTGTGGTCAGCCGTTCAGGCACTTTGACCTATGAGGCCGTAGCGCAATTGACCGAAATTGGTCTGGGTCAGTCCACGGCCGTCGGCATTGGCGGCGACCCCATCAATGGCCTCAAACACATTGACATCATGCGCGCCTTCAATGACGATCCTGATACCGATGCCGTCATCATGATTGGCGAAATTGGTGGTCCGGACGAAGCCGACGCTGCGCGCTGGTGCAAAGCCAACATGAAGAAACCCATCGTCGGCTTTATCGCTGGCGTCACGGCACCTGCAGGCAAGCGCATGGGACACGCCGGCGCCCTGATTTCCGGCGGCGCGGATACGGCCGAAGCCAAGCTGGCGGTGATGGAAGAGTGTGGCTTCAAGGTCACGCGAGATCCTTCCGAAATGGCAAAATTGCTGAAAGCTCTGCTGTAGGTACTGCGAGAAACCCTCGGGCGGCCAAGAGGCCGTTACACTTCAAACGAACAAGAAGCGCTCCAGACACCGTGTTTGGGCGCTTCTTGCATTAGCAACACAGGAGAATGCAGATGGAATTGCTGCAAAGCGTTGACTTCTGGATCGGTCTGCTCAAGATCGTCTGGATCAATATCATTCTGTCGGGCGACAACGCGGTGGTGATTGCCCTGGCGGCACGGTCCTTGCCGCCCGCACAACAGAGAAAAGCTGTCTTCTGGGGCTCGGGTGCTGCGGTGGTACTGCGCATTGCGCTGACGGTGGTCGCTGCCAAACTGCTTGAAATGTCATTCCTGCAGATCGTCGGTGGGCTGCTGTTGCTGTGGATCGGTGTGCAATTGCTGGGTGAAGAAGAAGAGGACGACGGCCAGGCCAAGGAGCACGGCAGTCTGATGGCAGCGGTGCGTACCATCCTGATTGCCGATCTGGTGATGAGTCTGGACAATGTCATTGCCGTTGCGGCCGCTGCCAAAGGCAGCATGTTGCTATTGATACTGGGTCTGGCCATCAGCATACCGCTGGTAATTTTTGGCAGCACGCTGATGATCAAGCTGATGGAGCGCTTCCCCATCATCGTGACACTCGGCGCGGCACTGATTGGTTGGGTCGGTGGTGAAACCATCGTCAGCGATGTCGCACTGAAGGGCCTGCTGGTGGATTACCCTTGGGCGCACTATCTTGCGGCTACTGCCGGTGCCGGATTGGTATTGGGCCTGGGGCGCCTGCTCCAGCAGCGCCATGGCAGAGAATCGACAGCAAACAACTGATGCGCGCCTCCGCCAAAACCTTGCAAGCCACCCGAAAATAGAGTGGGGCACCCCATGAATTACACGTTCTGCTCGCTCACCCATCCGGGTCGATCCCGCCACAACAATGAAGATTCCGTGACTTTTGATGACGCCACAGGCCTGGGTGTATTGGCTGACGGCATGGGGGGCTATAACGCGGGTGAGATTGCCAGCAGCATGGCAACAACACTGATCAAGGCCGAATTGACGCACTGGCTGTCCAAGGCGGGTGAGCAAGCCAGCGGCCGGGAAGTCAGACGCGCCCTGGAGACTGCTGTCGACAATGCGAATCGCTCCATCCATGCAGCAGCGCGCGCGAATCCGGAGTATTCTGGAATGGGTACCACACTCGTGGTAGGTGTTTTTCACGGGGAGAAGCTGGTCCTGGGACACGTCGGCGACTCCCGTTGCTATCGTTTGCGTCGCGGCCAATTTCTGCGGGTCACCAAAGATCACTCCCTGCTGCAAGAGCAAATGGATGCGGGCATGCTGACGCCAGCCCAAGCAGCACTGTCCCCGTTGAAGAATCTGGTAACCCGAGCCATGGGAGTGGAAAATGAAGTGCAGGTGGAAATCACTGAGTTGCATGTGGAGGTTGGCGATATCTACCTGATGTGTACGGACGGTTTGTCCGACATGATGGACGACACTGCCATTGCGGACATCTTGCAAAAATCCTCACCATTGACGCAATTGGCAGATGAATTGGTCGCCCTGGCCAACAAGAATGGCGGACGCGATAACATCACTGTGCTGCTGATGCAAGCAGTCAGTGGACGTGAAAAGAGCGGCCTGATATCAAGATGGCTGGGGAAACATTGAATTCATGAGAGCATCCATAGTCAGGTTCAGTAACAGGAGTCAGTCATGCCGAAAATGATTGTTTCGATCGACGGCGTTGTGATCAAGGAAGTGCAGTTGACCAAGGACAGGACCACCCTGGGTCGGCGGCCTTATAACGATATCGTGATTGACAATCTCGCCATCAGTGGCGAGCACGCCGTGCTGCAACTCTCGGGAAGCGAGGTCTATTTGGAAGACCTGAATAGCACCAACGGCACCTATGTCAACGGCAAAGCCGCGAAGAAGCAATTGCTGCGAAACGGCGACACGGTCGAGGTTGGAAAGTACAAGATCAAATTTGTTGGTGATGCTGCCGAGGACGCGCCCAAGTCTGTTCCCGCAGACTTGAACGACGACGCAGCCCATGTTCCGCAGGCCGCCATCAAGGTTCTCTCTGGAGCAGCGGCCGGCCGGCAGGTACCGCTGACCAAAGCGGTCACCACCATCGGCAAGCCTGGTATTGCGGTCGCGGCCATCACCCGTCAACAACGTGGCTTCGTGATCCACGTCGAGGGCGGCGGCAACCCCGCGCTCAATGGAAGGCCGTTCGGTGCCGAGCCTGTCCCACTGAAGAACGGTGACCTGATTGAACTGGCGGGCACACAAATGCAGTTTGTTCAAACCTGACTGACGTCCCACAAGACATTGACCCATTGCACCTGCGTCAGGAGTTCGCCTTATGGATGAAGTGACACAACCAGCAGCCCTTGCAAGCCTGTCCGAACGCAGTGGCATCCAGTTCGAGGCGCTGTTCTACAAGCAGCTTCAACAGGTGACAGCGCGGATTCACGAAACGGAAAATCTTGAACAGATCATGCTGGAGGCGAGCCAGGATATCTGCCGGCTGTTCAATGCAGATCGACTCACCCTCTACGCCGTCAACGAAGACCGCAGCGCCATTGTCTCGAAGGTCAAGACCGGTCTGAAGAGCAGCCGGGAACTCAAGTTGCCGATCTCACCGCAAAGCATCGCCGGTTACGCGGCCGTCAGCAAGCAACTGATCAATCTTGCCGATGTTTATGACGATCTGGCCCTCAAGAGGATCCACCCGGCGCTGACTTTTCTGAAGGAGGTCGACAAGCGCTCAGGCTACAGAACACGCCAGATGCTGGCAGCCCCGATTCTGGAAGGCGACACACTGCATGGCGTGTTGCAGATCATCAACAACAAGAGCAACCAGGCGTTCAGCGAACTCGAAGTAGAGGGGGTTTCCCAGCTTTGCAAGACACTTGCCATCGCCATCCGGCAACGCGTAGAGAAGGCCGCCGAGAGTTTGCGGCGAAAGGCCACCAAGTTCGATGGTCTGGTTTCCGACGGCATCATGACGGCAGAGGAGTTGGCGCAGTGCCTGCAGGCCGCGCGCAACGAAGGCGTGCCGGTTGAACAGATGTTGATTGAGCAGTACAAGGTTCAACCAGCACAGATTGGTCCTTCACTGGCGAAGTTTTTCGGTGTTCCGTACGAGGCGCTGAGCGCCACGCGCATTCGGTCAGAGGCGCTGCATGGATCCCTGAAACGGGAGTTTCTTGAAGAGCAGGGTTGGATTCCTCTGGAAGAATCGCCCGAGGGCCTGGTCATCATGTGCACCGACCCGGAGGCCGTGCGCAACGCCCGCGTCGTGCCGCAGGTTTTTTCCCGCATGACCCGCTTTGCCTACCGGGTTACCACCCAGACCGAGTTTGCCCAGACACTGGGGCAGATCTTTAGTGGAAGTGTTGAGGGAAGCACCATTAACGAATTGCTGGCCGACATGGACGTTGGCGCACTCGATGACGGCAGCAATGATGATTCGCTGGAATCCGCGGCCGCGGACAACGAACTGGTCAAGTTTGTCAACAAAGTCATCATTGACGCCTACCAGCAAAAGGTCTCTGACATCCACATTGAACCCATGCCCGGCAAGGCGAAGACCGGCATTCGTTTTCGGATCGACGGCACACTGCAACCCTATATCGAGGTGCCTGCGCATTTCCGCCAGGCCATGGTGACCCGCCTGAAGATCATGTGCGACCTCGACATATCCGAGCGCCGCAAACCGCAGGACGGCAAGATCAAGTTCAAGAAATACGGCCCACTGGACATCGAGTTGCGCGTTGCCACCATTCCGTCGGCTGGCGGAGTCGAAGATGTGGTGATGCGTATCCTGGCCGCCGGCGAGCCCATTCCACTGGACAAACTGGGCCTCACCCCGCACAACAAGGACCGGGTGATCCGGACCATAGAAAAGCCTTATGGCCTTTTCTATGTGTGCGGTCCGACCGGCTCCGGCAAAACGACGACTTTGCACTCGATCCTGAAGCACCTGAATACGCCCGATACCAAGATCTGGACGGCCGAAGACCCGGTCGAAATCACGCAAAAGGGCTTGCGCCAGGTGCAGATCAACCGCAAGGCCGGCATTGACTTCGCGCTCGTCATGCGCGCCTTCCTGCGCGCCGATCCCGACATCATCATGGTGGGCGAGTCACGCGACAAGGAAACCGTGGCCATGGGTGTCGAGGCCTCGCTTACAGGGCACTTGGTGTTCTCGACACTGCATACCAATTCGGCGCCGGAATCCATCACCCGGCTGCTCGACATGGGCATGGACCCCTTCAACTTCGCCGATGCGCTGCTGGGTATCCTGGCGCAGCGCCTGGCTAAGAAACTCTGTGACTGCAAAGAATCCTATATTCCCAGCGAACAGGAATTGCAGCAGTTTGCCGCCGAATATGCTGAAGAGCTCAGTCACTCCGCCGCCTGGACCAGCGACTACGCTGGCGAAACAAAAAAATTGATCGAAAGCTGGCAAAAAACCTATGCCCAGGACGGTCACATCCGGTTTTACCGCCACGTCGGTTGCGACAAGTGCAATCTGACAGGCTACAAAGGCCGGATCGGCCTGCACGAGTTATTGATCGCCTCCGACGACATCAAGCGCTTGATTCAGGAGCGCGCCCGCGTGGCTGCCATTTTTGCTGCAGCAGTGGAAGGCGGCATGCGCACCTTGAAGATGGACGGCATGGAAAAAATCATGATGGGACTGACTGACATCAAGATGGTCAGGTCTGTCTGCATCAAGTAAATGACAAAAATGACCTGACAAAAATGTCACTGTTTCGACAATTTTTCGCTAGACAGCCTCGTTTTTCTCCATTTTTGCCTGGATTGCCCAGAAAAGGCACTGATTCTGAAGCAAGTGGACTTGGCACAGAACCTGCTGCAACCAATTACCAATCGCTGGTTTTGTTGTCACTATAAGGAGTTTTACATGAAGCGTTCTCTGCAAAAGGGTTTCACCCTGATCGAATTGATGATCGTCGTTGCGATCATCGGTATTTTGGCCGCGGTGGCTTTGCCGGCTTATCAGGATTACACGGTTCGGGCAAAGGTGACCGAAGTGATTCTTGCTGCTTCCGCTGGCAAAACCGCATCCACAGAATCGGCCACTACTAACGGGATCATGCCAGCCGCTTTGACCATTAACTCGCAAGTGTCAAAATATGTGAGCGGTGTCGCATACACTCAGACCAGCACGGCCGTTGGCGTTATCACTGCTACAGCTGCAGGCGATGCAGCCATCACTGGCAGCAAAATAACCATGACAGGAACATTACTTGCTGGCCAGGTCACATGGGTCTGCAGCGGCGACATCGCTGCCAAATACCGTCCCGCCAGCTGCCAATAATATTGACATTTAGCGTTGTTGAACTACTCAGCAAAAGGGCCCCAGTTGGGGCCCTTTTTAAATTGCGCGAAAATCTGATGCAATCGTCGTCCTCGCGATGACCCTGAGACGCCGTCGGGAGGGGCTGCGCTGATCAATCTATGAAGCCATTTGGAACTGGCGGCGGTTCCTCCTCCAGTTCCATCTTCCGACGCCATATCGCACTGAACGCCTGCTCCAAGTTGCGGGCGAATCGGGGGGCATCAAAGAGGGCCGATGCCAGCGAACGTTCGCGCAGGGTTGTTCTCAAGTTCGAGAGGCCTCTGGTATCTGCGGCATACGCGACGGCTTTGACAACATAATCCGACTCGTCGGCAGCGATCCACGCATCCAGTCCAACACAGGTAAGCATGGCTGCGCCTTGTCTGGCGATCATCGAACTGCCATTGAGTGTCAGGGTTGGTACACCCATCCACAAGGCCTCACAAGTGGTCGTCCCGCCGGTATAGGGGAAGGTGTCGAGAATCAGGTCAACCTCGCTGTAGCTGGCCAAATACTGTGAACGTGGCACAGGGCCGACCAGAGTCACCCTGGCTGGATCGATGTCGGCGGCTTCCAGCCGTTTCGAAAATTCCTGCTGGAAAGTATCATCTTTGCACTGGTTGACCGCCAGTCGCAATCTGGAATTGGGTACCTCCTGCAGGACTTGCCCCCATAGCTTCAGCGTCCTGTCGTTGATCTTGGTTAGGGT
>JBAXOZ010000036.1:0-20108 GCA_037132975.1 Comamonadaceae bacterium | reverse complement strand
CCCCAAGGATTGGTGCCAACACCACTGTTGGCCAGGCTGTCAAAACTCTGTGACAAACTGGTCAGTCTCTGCTGTTCAGCGGCAAAATTGATGCCGAGTTGAACGCTGCTTGGAGACGCTTGAAAGGGTGTTGAGGATTGGCCACCCTCCAAACCTGTCGCAGTGCCACCGTAACTGATGCTGGCTGGCGTCGTCCAGTGATTGGTTGCTGCCGTCAGCCATTTGTCGTTAGCATTCAAGTTTCCACCCACCTGAATGTTCCCGCCAAAGGATGCGCCCAAGCCGGTCGAGAGGTTACCGCCCACTATGGTATTTCCCAAGATCGCCCCGCTGCCAAAGTCGAGGTTGCCGCCAACAGTCAGCCCCGTGCCACCGTAAATTGCCTGAGTGCCGTTTGCTGTATTGATGGAGTAACCGGTAATGCTGGCGTTGCCACCGACCGCGACGCGACCCTGGACGTCAGAGCTTGGAACAAGGAAGTTCCCGAAGGACAGCAGGTTGAGGCTGTAGTCCAGTCCCAAACTATTGGTTTGTCCTTGTGCCAATGGCGTCGCGCCCAAAGTCAGCGATGCCAACAAGCTCAGTGTGATACGGCGGTATAGATTGCTGTTCATGGCAAGTATTCCAAAGGTTGTCGCAGCGGAGCGCTGCAACGATGGATCCATTGTTGACCCACACCCTCGCCATGTGAATGACCTGAATGCACCCTTTAACTAGTAGCTTCCGACCATCCTGTTCAGGGTTGATCCTGGTAGATAAGTACCAGTTCACGTCAGTGAACTGAAGGCAGGCAGCGTCAAATGGGCTCGACAACTGCCCTCCCGGCCTGGACCGTAAAGCGGGCCAAGGTTTCAATTTCGCTGTCCTGCCGCGTCACATCATCGATCATACGCAAAGTCGTGCTGAGTTGCTTGGGCCGGAACTCCACCACGCCATATCCCTTGGCCTGCGCTTGGGCAAATACAAAGTGCGGGTTCGCCGCCAGGCGTTCGGCCGTTCTTTGGATGCCGCCTGAGCGCAAAGTGATGCTGGTGCCGCAAAACTCCACTGCCACGCTGGCACCAAGCCATTGCAGAATGGCGAACTTCCCGTGCGCACCGAAAAAGGTAGCTATAAATCATGTAGCAAACCGGAATCTGCGTTATAGTTTTCCTCTCAGTAATCGCATGTGCAAACGTCAAAGACTCCTGTAGTCGCTCCGGTCGCGCATTCATGGATTTACCCCGACCCGCTTGCAGAGATTTGAGGAGAGACGTTTGATATGAGTGCCAAGGAAGATGTCGCTGTAGCTCAATTGCTCGGGCTGCTGGAGGCACGGTATGCCATTCGCGTCCTGTGGGCCCTCCGAGATGGTCATGCGCAGACTTTTCGACTGCTGCAAGATAGCGTGGGCAGCATCACACCCAACACACTCAATACCCGAATCAAGGAATTGCGCCAGGCAAATCTCATTACCCATGGCAAAGACGGTTATGTCCTGACTTCCCAGGGGGCGGATCTGCTCAAGCGCTGGAGTGAAGTCCCGGCCTTCGCGGTTAAGTGGGCTGCCAGTCGGGCCAAGAAGGCCTCTTAAGCGTCTGCCCTGGGCGCAGAACCTGCCTGCGTTCGCTGGCATAATTCGACGCTGCAACGGCGATGGCCCTAGTCAACACGAAAACCAAGCTATCAATTCGGTAGCACAGAAAGATTCCAACATGAACACCACCTCTTCCGGACTGCAATACCAGGACACCGTCGTCGGCACGGGTGAACTGGCTCGCAAGGGTCAAAGCGTCACCGTCCACTACACCGGCTGGCTCTACAACGATGGCGTCCAGGGTGCAAAGTTTGATTCCAGCAAGGACCGCAATGACCCGTTCGTCTTCTCACTCGGCGCCGGCATGGTGATACGGGGTTGGGATGAGGGCGTTGCCGGCATGCAGGTCGGCGGCGCACGCACACTGATCATTCCGGCGGCGCTCGGCTATGGTGCGCGCGGAGCTGGCGGTGTGATTCCGCCCAATGCGACTTTGCAGTTTGATGTTGAATTGCTAGGCGTTTCGAACTGAAATTCCACCGTGACAGGCCGGGCGTTAGCTTGACCGGCTACACCCCGGCTGCTTCCAGTCGGCCCTCAAAAAGGCTCTTGAATTGCCTGCCGGCGCCCCAACATGCATGGCGCCATCGCATAACACTTAGCCCATTAGCATGTCTGAAAACGATTCAAAACAACCGAACCCGAACGCGGCCGCCGACCTGAACACGGGGGAGGCAGCTTCCGCGCAGTTCATGGATGAGGCAGACGCCCTGTCCCGTGCCCAGGCTGATCTGGCGCTCCTGCAGGCCAAGAGTGCCGACCTGGCAGACCAGTTTCTGCGCGCCAAAGCCGAGGCCGACAACGCACGGCGGCGTGCCGAGGAAGAGATTTCCAAGGCGCGCAAATTTGCCGTCGAGAGTTTTGCCGAGAGCCTGCTGCCAGTGGTAGACAGCCTGGAAGCGGGACTTCTGCTCAAGGACGCGACAGCGGAGCAGATTCGCGAAGGCGCGCAGGCGACGTTGCGACAATTGCTGGCTGCGCTGGAGCGCAACAAAGTGCTGGTTGTCAACCCTGCCGCGGGCAGCAAATTTGACCCCCATCAGCAGCAGGCCATCAGCGTCGTTCCGTCTGAACTGGATGCCAACACCGTGGTGACGGTGCTGCAAAGAGGCTACCTGATTGCCGATCGCGTGTTGCGTCCGGCACTGGTCACTGTCGCGGCGTCCAAATAATCCTTTTATTTGACTTGAAAAAGATCAAGTTATCCACAAGTTAAAAACATCGAAATTTGCATAAGGAAGCATCATGGGAAGAATCATTGGTATCGACTTGGGTACAACCAACAGTTGCGTCTCCATCATGGAGGGCAATACGCCCAAGGTAATTGAAAACGCCGAGGGTGCACGCACCACACCGTCTGTCGTAGCCTATCAGGAAGATGGCGAAGTGCTGGTCGGTGCCTCGGCCAAACGCCAGGCGGTGACCAACCCCAAGAATACGCTGTACGCAGTCAAGCGCCTGATCGGGCGCAAGTTTGTCGAGAAGGAGGTTCAGAAAGACATCGATCTGATGCCTTACAAGATCGCTGCTGCTGACAATGGCGACGCCTGGGTCGAAGTGCGCGGCAAGCAGATTTCCGCCCAGCAGGTCAGTGCCGATATTCTTCGCAAAATGAAGAAAACCGCCGAGGACTATCTTGGCGAAGCGGTTACCGAAGCCGTCATCACGGTGCCAGCCTACTTTAATGACGCGCAGCGCCAGGCCACCAAGGATGCTGGACGCATCGCCGGTCTGGATGTCAAGCGCATCATCAATGAGCCAACCGCTGCTGCCCTCGCCTTCGGACTCGACAAAAACGAAAAAGGCGACCGCAAGATTGCTGTCTATGACCTCGGCGGTGGCACTTTCGACGTCTCGATCATCGAGATTGCCGATGTTGATGGTGAGAAGCAGTTTGAAGTTCTGTCAACCAACGGAGACACATTCCTGGGCGGCGAGGACTTTGATCAGCGCATCATTGATTTCATCATCGCCGAGTTCAAGAAGGATCAGGGCGTTGATCTGGGCAAGGACGTGCTGGCACTGCAGCGCCTCAAGGAAGCGGCAGAAAAAGCCAAGATCGAGCTCTCCAGCAGCGCGCAAACCGACATCAATCTGCCCTACGTCACGGCCGACGCTTCGGGTCCAAAGCACCTGAACATCAAGCTGACGCGCGCCAAACTGGAGTCGCTGGTAGAAGAACTGATTGAACGTACCATCGGCCCATGCCGCACTGCCATCAAGGATGCGGGCGTCAACGTATCTGAGATCAACGACGTGATTCTGGTCGGCGGTATGACGCGTATGCCCAAGGTGCAGGAGAAGGTCAAGGAACTGTTCGGCAAGGAGCCGCGCAAGGATGTGAATCCGGATGAAGCCGTTGCGGTCGGTGCAGCGATTCAGGGTCAGGTTCTCTCTGGCGACCGCAAGGATGTGCTGCTGCTCGACGTGACGCCACTGTCTCTGGGCATCGAAACGCTGGGCGGCGTCATGACCAAGATGATCACCAAGAACACCACCATTCCGACCAAATTTGCACAGACCTTTTCAACCGCTGACGACAATCAACCGGCCGTCACGATCAAGGTGTTTCAGGGTGAACGCGAAATTGCGGCCGGCAACAAGATGCTGGGCGAATTCAACCTGGAAGGCATTCCGCCTGCTTCGCGTGGCACACCACAGATTGAAGTCTCGTTTGACATTGATGCCAATGGCATTTTGCACGTGGGTGCCAAGGACAAAGGCACAGGCAAAGAGAACAAGATCACCATCAAGGCCAATTCGGGTCTGAGTGAGGCCGAGATTCAACAGATGGTGAAAGACGCCGAACTCAACGCGGCTGACGACAAGAAGAAGCTTGAGTTGGTGCAAGCCCGCAACCAGGCAGATGCCAACCTGCACAGTGTGAAGAAGAGCCTCACCGAATACGGTGACAAACTGGAGGCGGGTGAAAAAGAGAAGATTGAGGCAGCCATCAAGGAACTTGAAGAAGCCATGAAGAGCGATGTGAAGGCTGCCATCGAGGAGAAGAGCAACGCCCTGATGACCGTCAGCCAGAAACTGGGTGAAAAGATGTACGCCGATATGCAGGCCAAACAGGCCGCCGAGGCCGCTGCCTCTGGCGAGGCCGGAGCGACCGGTGCACCGGGTGCGCAAGGTGGCTCCACCCATGCGGCGGACGACAATGTCGTCGACGCCGAGGTAAAGGAAGTCAAGAAACCTTAAGCGCTTGCGCTGAAAGCTGCTTCCAAAAGACCATGGCCAAAAGAGACTACTACGAAGTCCTGGGTGTTCCCAAGAACGCCTCGGATGAAGAAATAAAGAAGGCTTATCGCAAGCATGCGATGAAGCACCACCCGGATCGCAACCAGGGTGACTCCTCCAAGGTCGCGGAGGAGAAGTTCAAGGAGTCCAAGGAAGCTTACGAGATGCTGTCGGACCCGCAGAAGCGTGCCGCCTACGATCAGCATGGCCATGCCGGAGTGGACCCCAATATGCGGGGCGGCCCTGGCGCCGAGGGCTACGGGGGTTTTGCCGAAGCCTTTGGTGATATTTTTGGCGATATGTTCGGCCAGCAGCGCGGTCGCGCGGGCGGTGGTCGCCAGGTCTTCAGGGGCAGCGACCTGAGCTATGCCATGGAGGTCACGCTGGAAGAAGCTGCCGGTGGCAAGGACGCGCAGATCCGTATCCCGAGCTGGGAGAGTTGCGAAACCTGCAAAGGCAGTGGCGCCAAACCAGGCACACAAGTCAAAACCTGCGCTACCTGCAGCGGCTCTGGCGCGGTGCAGATGCGCCAGGGATTTTTCAGCGTGCAACAAACCTGCCCGACCTGCCGCGGCGTCGGCAAGGTGATCCCTGAGCCTTGCACAGCCTGCCATGGCCAAGGCAAGATCAAGAAGCAGAAGACGCTGGAAGTCAAGATTCCGGGCGGCATTGACGGTGGCATGCGCATCCGCAGCGCGGGCAACGGCGAGCCGGGTACCAACGGCGGCCCACCAGGTGACCTGTACATCGAAATCCGTCTCAAGAAGCACGATATTTTCGAGCGTGATGGTGACGACATTCATTGCGCGGTACCGATCAGCCTGATCACCGCTTCACTGGGTGGCGAAATCGACGTACCTACGCTGGCTGGAAAAGCTGCCATCGATATTCCCGAGGGCACGCAGACTGGCAAGCAGTTCCGTCTCCGCGGCAAGGGTATCAAGGGTGTACGCTCCAGCTATCCGGGCGATCTCTATTGCCACATTACAGTGGAGACACCCGTCAAGCTGAGCGAGCATCAAAAGAAACTGCTGCGCGAGCTCGATGAATCCCTGAAGAAGGGCGGCAGCAAGCATTTGCCCAGTGGGGACAGTTGGACCAACCGGCTCAAGAGTTTCTTCAGTTAGATCCGATTTCAACAATAACCCGGAGTTAGCCGCATGACCGTCAACATCACTTTTCTTGGCGGCACCGGGACCGTCACTGGCTCCAGGTACTTGGTGCAGCATGAAGGAAAGCGCCTGTTGCTTGATTGCGGTCTGTTCCAGGGCTACAAGTTGCTGCGTCTGCGCAACTGGACACCGCTACCGGTCGCACCGAATCAGATCGATGCGGTCGTGCTGACGCATGCTCACCTGGATCACAGCGGCTACCTGCCCTTGCTTGCCAGGGAGGGTTTTGCCGGCCACGTCTATGGCAGCAGCGGCACGCGCGACCTGTGCCGCATCCTGCTGCCCGACAGCGGACATATTCAGGAAGAAGATGCGGCCTTCGCGAATCGCCATGGCTTCTCCAAGCACGCGCCGGCCATGCCCTTGTACACGCGCCAGGACGCACTGGACTGCCTGCGCTTGCTCAAGACGGTTGAATTTGGCATCACGTTTCAGCCTATTCCTGGTTGGCGTGCAACACTCTCGCCAGCCGGACATATTCTGGGCGCATCCAGTGTGCTGCTTGAAGTGGCAGGTCGGCGCATTCTGTTCTCGGGTGATCTTGGCCGGCCCGATGACCTGCTCATGAATCCTCCGGTGAGCGCACCGGCGGCCGATACGGTATTGATTGAGTCAACCTACGGCGACCGTGAGCACCCCAAGGAGGATGTTCTGGCAGAGTTGGCGCCAGCCTTGAAGAGACTGGCCGCGCGCGGTGGCGTCGCCGTGGTTCCGGTGTTTGCAGTGGGTCGGGCCCAAGCGCTGCTGCACGCCATCCACTTGCTCAAACTGCGCGGCGAGATCCCGAGTTCGCTACCGGTCTTTCTCGACAGTCCCATGGCCGTGCACACAACCCAACTCTTTGAGCAACATCAGGGAGAGCACAGGCTCAGCAACCGGGAAACGCATGCGTTGACCCACTGCGCCACCATGGTCAACAGCACCGACGAATCACGCGCTTTGGCGAGTCGCCACGGCCCGATGGTGATTCTGTCCGCCAGCGGCATGGCCACCGGTGGACGCGTGTTGCATCATCTGGCGCACTATGCGGGGAACCACCGCAACATGATCATCCTGACCGGCTATCAGGCACCTGGCACCCGCGGTGCCACGCTGGCCAGTGGAGCCAAGTCGGTACGCATCCACGGACGCGACGTCGAATTGGGCGCCGAAGTCGTGCAACTGCAATCGGCCTCGGCGCACGCCGATGCCGGACAGCTTCTGGCCTGGCTGAAAACCATGCCCCAGACACCCGACCAGGTTTATGTCGTGCATGGCGAACTGGCCGCATCGGACCAGATGCGCCAGCGCATCAAGAACGAACTGGGCTGGCGCGCCATGGTCCCGGAACATGGCTCCACCTGGCCCACCTGAGACCCGATGGAGAAACTTTTTCGAAAGTATTTCGAGTTTGCAGCAGGCACAAGGCCGTTGCTGATCAGCTTCACTGGTGTACTTCTGATGATGCTTTGGATCTTCCCGTCCTTGCCCATCGGCGGCGAAATGATCGACCTGAAACTGTCGTACGACCTCGGTGCGATTCAACAGGTCATGCTCCAGTACGGAGCTCATGGCCGAGCCGTGTACGCCCTTGCCTGTCCCACGCTGGACACGCTGTTTCCCCTGTTGTATGTCACGTTCTTTGCCGGCCTGCTCTACCGCTTTCGTCCCAACGAAAAACTGTGGCTGGCTGCCTTTGTTCCGTTCGTTGCTGGAATCTGGGACCTCTGCGAAAACGCACAAATCACCGCCATGTTGCTGCAGTACCCAGAGATCTCAGTCAGACAGGTCGCGCTTGCTTCCTTCTTCACCAGCACCAAGCACGTTCTCAGTGCTCTCTACGAAGTGGCTGCGGTGAGTTTCTTGCTGATCTACGCAGCCCGAAGATTCAGTGAAACGACCAAGTCCTGAAGCCCTTGTCTCATCTAACCACACTCCAGCCGATCTGGCCGCTGGGGCACTCAGCTCCGCGGCTGTCCTCCGTCCTGCGGACTCCCCCTTTATGCCGCTACGCTGAGCGTCCCATCGACCAGATCTTTCAAGCAGGGTTGGTGTGCGACGGGCGCAAACTCCTGAGCTCGTTGCCAAGGGGGATTCATCAACCCAGTTGCAGGCGTGCACGGGCTGCTGCGTATTCGCGCTTGAGCTGAGCCACGTAGTCAGCGGTCGTCTGAACTTGGGTGATGGAGCCAATGCCCTGGCCACAGCCCCAGATGTCTTTCCAGGCTTTGGACTTGTCGCCACCAAAATTCATCTTGCTGGGGTCACTTTCAGGCAGGTGCTCAGGGTCGAGTCCGGCGTTGCGGATACTGGGCGCCAGGTAGTTGCCGTGGACGCCGGTAAAGAGGTTGCTGTACACAATGTCGTCCGAATCGGCATCGACGATGGCCTGCTTGTAGGCCTCAGACGCGCGCGCCTCCTGCGTTGCGATGAAGGCTGAGCCAATGTAGGCAAAGTCGGCACCGGCAGCCTGCGCGGCCAGCACGGCATCACCCGTGGAAATCGAACCACTTAAGGCCAGCGGACCGTCAAACCACTGACGGATTTCCTGAATCAAGGCAAAAGGGCTCTTGACGCCGGCGTGGCCACCCGCGCCCGCAGCAACGGCAATCAGGCCATCGGCACCCTTTTCGATCGCCTTGTGTGCATGCTTGTTATTGATGATGTCATGCAGCACCACGCCGCCGTAGCTGTGGGCAGCCGCATTGAGGTCCTCGCGCGCGCCCAGGCTGGTGATGATGATGGGCACCTTGTACTTGACGCACATCGCCATATCGTGTTCGAGCCGGTCGTTGCTCTTGTGCACGATCTGGTTGATGGCGAACGGCGCCGCCGGCTGCTCCGGATGCGCCTTGTTGTAGGCAGCCAGGGTCTCTGTAATTTCAATCAACCATTGTTCGAGTTGCTCAGCCGGACGTGCATTGAGCGCCGGCATGGAACCCACCACACCGGCAATGCACTGCGCTATCACAAGAGCGGGCGTGCTGATGATGAACAGGGGTGAACCAATCACCGGGAAAGGCAGCGACCTGAGAACGGGCGGAAGTCTGGACATGGTATTTTGAATTTGAAAATCAGAATGATTCGAGTGCCAGCGCAGTGACGCTATCTGCACCTTCAACGATGGCATCCCGGATGCCTGGCGCCTTGGTCAGCAGGTGGTCTGCATAGAAGCGTGCGGTAGTGATTTTTGCTTGCATGAAAGGCACATCGACACCTTGCGCAATCTGCTCCATTGCTACCAGCAGGGCGCGCGCCAGTTGCCAGCCAGCCATCAGGTTACCCGCCAGCATGAGGTAAGGGACGCTGCCCGAATAAACCGCATTCGGACTGGCCTTGCTGTTGCCAGCCACAAAGTTCACCACATCGAGAAACGCCCCGCGCGCCGCATTCAGGCGTCTGGCAACCACCACAGCGTCTGCGTTGCCGCTGCTGATGAGCAAACCCTCCGTCGCTTCAATTTGTTTCGCCAGCGCCTTGGCACTCTGACCGCCGTCACGCGAGGTCTTGCGCCCGACCAGGTCGTTGGCCTGGATGGCCGTGGTGCCTTCATAGATCGTCAAAATCTTGGCGTCACGGTAATACTGGGCGCAACCGGTCTCCTCGATATAACCCATGCCGCCGTGCACCTGCACACCCAGCGAAGTCACCTCCAGGCTCATCTCGGTACTGTAGCCCTTGATCAGCGGCACCATGAACTCGTAAAAGGTCTGGTTGTCCTTGCGCGTCTGCGCGTCCGGGTGGTGGTGCGCCGCGTCAAAAGCCGACGCCGCCACCGTTGCCATGGCGCGGCAACCCTCGGTATAGGCGCGCATGGTCATCAGCATGCGCTTGACGTCCGGATGATGAATGATGGGCGCACTCGCCATGATCGAACCATCGACCGGGCGACTCTGTATGCGCTCCTTGGCGAAAGTGACAGCCGTTTGATAGGCGCGTTCGGCGATCGCGATGCCCTGCACACCCACACCAAAACGGGCGGCGTTCATCATGATGAACATGTATTCGAGTCCGCGGTTTTCCTGACCCACCAGATAGCCCACGGAACCGCCGTGGTCACCGAATTGCAGCACGGCTGTCGGGCTGGCCTTGATGCCCATCTTGTGCTCGATGCTGACGCAGTGCACATCGTTGTGCGCACCAAGTGAGCCGTCCGGGTTGACCTTGAACTTGGGCACCACAAACAGGCTGATGCCCTTGACGCCCTCGGGCGCGCCACTGACACGGGCCAGCACCAGATGGATGATGTTCTCAGCCATATCGTGCTCACCCCAGGTGATGAAAATCTTGGTGCCCATCACCTTGTAGCTGCCATCTGCCTGTGGTTCCGCCCGCGTGCGCACAGCCGCCAGATCGCTGCCAGCCTGCGGCTCGGTCAGATTCATGGTGCCGGTCCACTTGCCGCTCACCAGGTTTTCAAGATAGATCGCCTTGAGCTCATCCGAGCCCGCCGTCAGCAACGCTTCAATCGCGCCATCGGTCAGCAATGGACACAAGGCAAAGCTGATGCTGGCCGAGTTCTGCATCTCGCCGCAGGATGCGCCAATCGTCTTGGGCAGCCCCTGACCACCAAAATCCACCGGATGCTGCAGACCTTGCCAGCCACCTTGCACAAACTGCGCAAAGGCTTCCTTGAACCCAGGTGTTGCAGTCACTTTGCCATCGTGCCAGCTCGATGGGTTCTTGTCGCCTTCCCAGTTCAACGGGCTGACCACCGACTCATTGAATTTGGCGGCCTCCTCAAGCACCGCTTGTGCCGTATCAAAACCGGCATCCTCAAAGCCAGGCAGTTGGGCGATCTGATCAATCCCCGCCAGGTATTTGATGTTGAAAAGCATGTCTTTGAGGGGCGCTACATAACTCATCGCAAATCTCCGTTAATCATCGCGGCCTTGTCATGCCGTGCTAGACCCGGCATCCGAATTGGCGTACCGGCTGGATTGCGGCGCAAGGCCGCAATGACAAAATCAAATTGCCGCAACCAACTCCGGCACGGCTACAAACAGATCGGCTTCCAGACCATAGTCCGCAACACTGAAGATCGGTGCTTCGGCGTCCTTGTTGATCGCCACAATCACCTTGGAGTCCTTCATGCCCGCCAGATGCTGAATGGCACCACTGATGCCCGCTGCAATGTAGAGCTGCGGTGCCACGATCTTGCCAGTCTGACCAATCTGCCAGTCGTTCGGTGCGTAGCCTGCATCCACCGCAGCGCGGCTTGCACCAATGGCGGCGCCCAGCTTGTCCGCCAGCGGCGTCAGGACTTCGGTGAACTTCTCGGCTGAGCCCAGCGCCCGACCGCCAGAAACAATGATCTTGGCCGCCGTGAGTTCGGGCCGGTCGTTCTTGGCAATCTCGCTGCCCAGGAAAATCGCTTTGTCGCTGGCTGCGACCGCTACCAGGCTCTCGACGGCAGCGGATCCACCACTGGCACTGGCCGCGTCAAAGCCGGTCGTGCGTACCGTGATGACCTTGATGGCATCACTGCTCTGCACCTGCGCCATGGCATTGCCGGCATAGATCGGGCGCTCAAAGGTGTCCGGTGCATCAACACGTGTGATGTCCGAGATCTGGCCCACATCGAGTTTGGCGGCCAGACGCGGTGCAATGTTCTTGCCCGATGCGGTGGCCGGAAACAGGATGTGGCTGTAGTTCTGCGCGATGGCCAGGATCTGGGCTGTGACGTTCTCGGCCAGACCATGGGCCAGGCCTTCTGCGTCAGCGTGCAGGACTTTGGAGACACCAGCGATCTGTGCGGCGGCAGCAGCCGCAGCACCTGCGTTGGCACCGGCGATCAGCACATGCACATCACCGCCGCACTTCAATGCCGCAGTGATGGTGTTGAGGGTTGCGCCCTTGATGGCCGCGTTGTCGTGTTCTGCAATAACTAGGGATGTCATGAATCGGCTCCAGGAAGTTTGTCATTGCGGGCCTGACCCGCAATCCATGGATCCCGGATCAGGTCCGGGATGACAAGGTTGATTAAATAACTTTTGCTTCGTTCTTGAGTTTGGCCACCAGGGTGGCAACGTCTGGCACCTTGATGCCGGCACTGCGTTTGGGCGGCTCGGTGACCTTGAGGGTCTTGATGCGTGAGCTGACGTCTACGCCGAGGTCTTCGGGTTTGAAGACGTCCATTTGTTTCTTCTTGGCCTTCATGATGTTGGGCAGCGTTACATAACGCGGCTCGTTAAGGCGCAGGTCAGCCGTGATGATGGCTGGCAGGCTGATGGAGAGGGTCTCCAGGCCGCCATCAACTTCGCGGGTGACCTTGAGTTTGCCGTCAGCAGCTTCGAGCTTGCTGGCAAAGGTGGCTTGCGGCAGGTCAGCCAGCGCGGCGAGCATCTGGCCGGTCTGGTTGCAATCGTCGTCAATGGCTTGCTTGCCCAGGATGACGAGGCCGGGTTGCTCCTTGTCAATCAACGCTTTGAGCAGTTTGGCGACGGCCAGCGGTTGCAGCTCGGCAGCGGTCTCAACCAGGATGGCGCGGTCAGCACCAATGGCCATGGCGGTACGCAGGGTTTCCTGGCACTGGGTAACGCCGCAGGAGACGGCGATCACTTCAGTGGCGACGCCCCTCTCTTTCAGGCGCACCGCTTCTTCAATGGCGATTTCGTCAAAGGGGTTCATGCTCATCTTGACATTGGCGATGTCTACACCGGTGTTGTCCGACTTGACGCGGACCTTCACGTTGTAGTCCACCACGCGCTTGACTGCGACCAGGACTTTCATTGCTTCCACTCCAGAGTTGTTGAAAATTCGTTGAATTTGTTGGCTGAGCACGTCATCGTGATTGACGTGCACGTCAACACGGATTCTAACCGCCGGCCGGAGTGATGCGCGTGTGGACCACCCGCTGCGGGAACGGTATCTCGATATGGTGCTGGCGCAGCGCCTTGAGAATATCGAGGTTAATCAAGGACTTGAGATTCAGGCTGCCGTTCTCCGGGTCTGTTATCCAGTAGCCCACCGTGAATTCCAGTCCGTCGGCAGCAAAGGAAGAGAGCGAAACCGATGGCTCCGGGCTGCGCAATACCCGCTCATGCTTCAATGTCGCCTCTTTGAGCAGCCGCATCACCAGATCAACATCACTGTCGTAGCCCACCGTGACGGTGGTGAATTGCCAGACCTGCGGATCCGCCAACGACAGGTTCTCTACGCGGCTGGTGATCAGCATCTCATTGGGCACGATGGCCTCGCGCCCAACGAGAGAGCGGATCACCGTGTAGCGTGCATTGATCTGCGTGATGCGACCCTCAAAGCCATCCACCCGCACGTTGTCGCCGATGCGCATGCTGCGCTCCGCCAGAATGACAAAGCCGCTGACGTAGTTGGCGGCCAGCTTCTGCAAGCCAAAACCGACGCCCACGCCAATCGCGCCGCCCAACACGGACAAGGCCGACAGGTTGATACCGACCGCCGACAGCGCCACCAGCAATCCGACAAACATCAACAAGGCGCGCGTCGCGTTGCTCATGGCCTTGCGCAGGGACAGTTCGCCGCCGGTGGCAGAGCGAAGCAGTCGCGACTCGATGCCCGACGAAATCCACAGCGTGACGATCAGCACGCCACCGGCGGTCAGCGCGCCCTCAATCATGGTGCGCACCGACATGGCGGAGCCGCCCACCTTCCAGCTGATCTGGTCAAGTTCCTCCAGAACCACCGGCAGCAGGCCGCTCACCCACAGCACCATCGCCAGCCAGGCCAGCCATGAAATACTTCGCTCGAGCAGTCGCACCACAGGTGTCTGTTGGAACGCCGCCTGCAAGACCTTGACACCCAGGCGAATGACGAGCAGTGCAATCAGCACGGGAATCGCAATCTTGAATACCGCCATGGGCAAGCTGTGCTGCAAGAGAAAGCGCCCCAGATAGGCCAGCAACAGCAAGAGCATCGGGAACAGGACGCCATCGACGATCTTGTCGCCAAACAGGATGGAACGCCGGTCGCGCGAACCCAGCGCCCGCCCGACCATCGCGGCCAGCGCCCATGCCGTCACGGCACACAGGGCCACTGCCGTCAACTCAAGCAACGCAGAAGTTCTGGTCAGTGCGGCAATCCAGCTTTCCAGGTCCGTGATGCGCGGGTCAGACATCGGCCAAAACCCGTAAGTGCGCCTCCACGCTGCGGCCCAGCGCGCTCATCGCATAACCCCCTTCGAGGCAAGACACAATGCGCCCCTTGGCGTGGCGTCGTGCAACGTCCTTGATGCGATGGGTGATCCAGGCGTAATCCTGCTCGACCAGGCCCATCTGGCCCATATCGTCTTCGCGGTGCGCATCAAAACCGGCACTGACAAAAATCATCTCTGGCGCAAATTCCTCCAGCCGAGGTATCCAGGCACTCTCAATCAGTTCGCGCACATCCATGCCTTTGGTATAGGCTGGAACCGGCAGATTGACCAGATTGCTGGCTCCGCTGTGCGCCCAGTCGTTGGGATAGAAAGGATGCTGGAAAAAGCTCACCATCAGAATGCGCTGGTCACCGGCGACGATGTCTTCCGTTCCATTGCCGTGGTGCACATCAAAATCGACAATCGCCACCCGCTTCAAGCCGTGTCGCTCGAGCGCGTATTTGGCGGCGATCGCGACATTGTTGAAGAAACAAAAGCCCATCGCCTTATCGCGGCAGGCATGGTGTCCGGGCGGACGGACCGAGCAGAACGCCGTCTCCATCTCGCCCGCCAGCACCGCGTCGGTCGCAGCCAGAGCGGCACCGGCCGAGCGCAAGGCAGCGTCCCAGGTGCTGACGTTGATCGACGTATCAGGATCAATCTGCGCATGACTCGGTCCACCGGCCTCAATTTCCTCCCGCAGACCGTCGCTCAAACCTCGCAGGCCAGCCACGTACATGCGACCATGCGCCAGTTCAATGTCAGCCAGCGATGCCAGCGGCGCCTGTCGTCGATCCAGTGCTACGTCCAGGCCCGAAATCAGCAGGCGGTCTTCGATGGCATCGAGCCGCTCCGGGCATTCAGGATGCCCTGGCCCCATTTCATGTTTCCAGCAATCAGGGTGAGTAAAGTATCCGGTCATAGTCACAATGTGCTTCCGTCTCTCGAATTTTTTGGTAAGGTGCAAAGCATGAATGCACAGCAAAAACTTAAATCACTGGTGGATCAGCTTAACACGGTGATCGTCGGCAAGCCGGCGCAGACGCGGGATTGCCTGGCCTGCCTGCTGGCAGGGGGGCACCTGCTCATCGAAGACGTGCCTGGCGTTGGCAAGACCACTCTGGCCCACGCGCTGGCCCGAACGCTGGGTTTGCAGTTTTCGCGCGTCCAGTTCACCGCCGACCTGATGCCCAGCGATCTGTCGGGCGTCAGCGTTTACGAGCGCAGCAAGGAGTCGTTTGTTTTTCACCCGGGCCCGCTGTTCACGCAGGTGCTGCTGGCCGACGAGATCAATCGTGCCAGCCCCAAGACACAGAGCGCACTGCTGGAAGCGATGGAAGAAAAACAGGTCAGCGTGGATGGCCAGACGCGCACCCTGCCCTCGCCCTTCTTTGTCATCGCAACGCAAAATCCCTTTGACCAGGTCGGTACCTACGCCTTGCCGGAGTCGCAGCTCGATCGTTTCCTGATGCGCATCTCGCTCGGTTACCCGGACCGCCGCGCCGAGCGCGATCTGCTGGCAGGTCGGGACCGCCGCGACCTGGCGGACACGCTGCCCAGTCTGCTCACTGGCGCCGAGTTGCAGGCGCTGCAGCATAGCGTGCTGGCGATTCACGCCGCCGAACCACTGCTGGACTACGTGCAGGACCTGATCGCCGCCACCCGCAATGGCCAATGGTTTGTCAAGGGCCTGAGTCCGCGCGCCGGCATGGCGGTGCTGCGGGCGGCCAAGGCGCAAGCCCTGTTGTGCGAGCGTGATTACGTGGCTCCGGACGATGTGCAGGCGATCCTGGCACAGACCGTGGCACACCGTCTGATTCCGGTGGGTGATGCCGCCCGGGGTTCGGTGGAACAGGTGCGCGCCATGCTCGACGCGGTGCCACTGCCGTGACCTGGTTTGGGCGCTGGCTGGAGCAGCGCTTGCCGCTGCGTGACAGCATGACCCTGACCCAGCGCAATGTCTATATCCTGCCCACGGGGCCCGGCCTGATGCTGGCCGCGACCTTGCTGCTGCTGTTACTGACCTCCATCAACTACCAGCTGAACCTGGGCTACCTGCTGACCTTCCTGCTAGCGGGCAGCGCCGTCGTAGGCATGCACGTGGGGCACGGCACGCTGCGCGGCCTCAGCATGAATCTGATCGCACCGGAGCCCCAGTTTGCCGGTTCCAGCGCGCCCATCGGCATCTACCTGCAGAGCCGTCGTCGGTCGGTACGCTACGGCATTGGTCTGTCGGTGTTGGGCTCAGACCACTGGCTCTGGATCGACCTGCCGGCCCAAGGCAGCAGCACGGTTCATGTCGCTTTCAAACCCACTCGCCGCGGTCTGCAGCGCGTCCCGACGCTGAGCGCGGAAACACGTTTTCCGCTGGGGACCTTTCGCGTCTGGACAGTCTGGCGCCCCGCCGCGCAGGTACTGGTGTACCCGCAGCCAGAAGCTTTTCCGCCACCGCTTCCCGCCGGGCAGCCCCGTGCAGAAGGCGCGCCCGGCACGCGCCTTTCCAGCAGCGCCGAATACGACGGCGTGCGCGCCTATCGGCGCGGTGACCCGTTAAAACTCATCGTCTGGAAAAAGTTCGCCAAGGCGGAACAGCTTGTCAGCCGCGACGCGCAACAGGTCCAGCACACCGAGTTGTGGCTGGACCGGGAGCACAGCGGCACGAGCAACCTGGAACAGCAACTGTCACGTCTGTGCGCCTGGGTGCTGCAAGCCGAGCAGCAGGGTCTGGACTATGGCCTGCGCCTGGGCAGCGTACAGATTGCGCCGGCTTGCGGCGAAGCCCACAAAAAGCGTTGTCTGGAGGCGCTCGCCTTATGTTGATGTGGCTGCACCGACTGCCGCGTGATGCCCGCGATACGCTGTTCCTGCTCGTGGTCACGGCCTGGGTGGTTCTGCCACAAGTGGCTCATCTGCCGCTGTGGTGCAGCCTGCTGGCTGCCTCGCTGATGCTGTGGCGCGGCGCCCTTGCCGTGATGGCCAGGCCCCTGCCCTCGCGCTGGTGGCTGCTCGGCCTGCTGGCGCTGACCGTGGGCGCAACCCTGTTCAGTCACAAGACGCTGCTCGGACGCGACGCCGGCGTCACCCTGATCGTCGTGTTGCTGGCGCTCAAGATGCTCGAACTGCGCGCCCGCCGCGATGCTTTTGTGGTGTTCTTTCTGGGCTTCTTTACCCTGCTCACCAACTTCTTTTATTCGCAGTCGCTGCTGACAGCGGGCGCCATGCTACTGGCACTGCTGGGATTGCTGACCGCCCTGGTCAACGCCCATATGCCGGTCGGCAAACCACCCCTGTCGCAGGCCGCCAGAACCGCCGGTTCAATGGCGCTGCTCGGCGCCCCGATCATGATCGTGCTGTTCCTGCTGTTTCCCAGAGTGGCTCCGCTGTGGGGTATTCCGAGCGACGCCATGAGTGGGCGCAGCGGGCTGTCGGCCAGCATGTCCGTTGGCAGCATTGCCAACCTGGCTCTTGACGACAGCATCGCCATGCGCGTCCGCTTCCAAGGCCAGAGACCGGCAGCTTCGGAGCTTTACTTTCGCGGCCCGGTGCTGTCGGCTTTTGACGGTCGCGAGTGGCGTGCGCTGCAGGCCTCGCCCTATCGCCCGCAGACGTCCGCCAATTTGCAGGTACGG
Source organism: Comamonadaceae bacterium (assembly GCA_037132975.1). Lineage (GTDB taxonomy): Bacteria > Pseudomonadota > Gammaproteobacteria > Burkholderiales > Burkholderiaceae_C > Rhodoferax. The sequence goes on along the minus strand of JBAXOZ010000036.1, from coordinate 2,396 downwards.
GGAACAGAACTCAGCTACGAAGTTACTTTGGAACCGAACAGCCGGCCCTGGCTGTTGTTGCTGGACGCCGCGTTGGTCAAACCCGTCGTCAGCGGCTTTGATGCGCGCATGACGCCGGAACTGCAATGGCTGGTCGACCGCCCGATCACGGAATTGCTGCGCTATCAGGCAAGCAGCTATCCGGATTTCAGCTATGGACCGCTGAAGCAGGTGCCAGCCTTGGAGCGCGATCTGGCCCTGCCTGCGGGATCGAATCCGCGCACCGCGCAGCTGGCGCGTGAGATGCGAGCCGACCCGCGCTACGCCCATGCGGGCGGTGCGCCGCTGATCGCCGCCGCGCTGGAGCGCCTGCGTGAAGGTGGCTACCGCTATACGCTAGACCCCGGCGTGTACGGTCAACACAGCGCCGACGAATTCTGGTTTGAGCGCAAGGAAGGCTTTTGCGAACACATTGCTTCGAGCTTCGTGATACTGATGCGGGGGCTGGGTCTCCCGGCACGCGTGGTAACGGGCTACCAGGGTGGCGAGTACAACCCGGTCGATGGTTTTCTGGTGGTGCGCCAGAGCGACGCCCACGCCTGGGCCGAGGTCTGGTTGGCTGGCAGCGGATGGCTACGGGTTGACCCGACCTCCGTCGTCGCCCCCGGTCGCATCGGCGCCATGCAACGTCTGATCGCCCCACGTGGCGCCTTCGCGAACGCACTGCTGGGCAGTGTCAGTCCGGCCCTGGCGCAGCAGCTGCGGGCCACCTGGGAAGCACTCAACAACGGCTGGAACCAGTGGGTGCTGAACTACACGCAGGGCAAGCAGTTCTCGCTGTTGCGCGAGATCGGTTTTTCTTCACCCAGCTGGGAAGACCTGAGCTATTTGCTGATCGGTATCGTGGTGTTGGCCAGCCTCGCGGGTGCCGCCTGGACCCTGTGGGAGCGCTCGCGCCAGGACCCCTGGCTTGCCCTCTTGTCCCGGGCAACGCGACATCTGGAGCAAGCCGGACTGACCATCGCACCCAACAGTCCGCCGCGTCGGCTGGCTGAACAGTTGCAAGGTCAAGGCAAACCGGACGGCCCCGCCCGGCTGGCGCTGCAGTCCTGGCTATGGCGGCTCGAAGCGCAGCGCTACGCCCGCCCGGGCCAGCAAGGCGCTGCGCTGGCTACACTGCGAGCAGAACTTCAACAATTGATGCGCCACCAGTGAATTCCAGGCTTCTCCCTCTTCTTGCGGCCTTGCTCGCCTGTGGCGCCCTGTGCAGTGCGGCCGACGCAGCCCCCCGAACCAAGAAGAAACCACCGGCCATCAAGGCGACCGAGTCGAGCGCCGCAAGCGGTCCAGCCTACGCGCTGCGCGAAGACGCCATGGCGGCGGCCAGCGACATCGCAACGCGGCGCGATTTGAATCCGCAGTGGGTACACCGTGCCATCGCCCAGGCCCACTATTCGCCGCAGATTGCCAAGCTGATTCTGCCGCCAGCAGTGGGCGTCGCGAAAAACTGGCGTCTCTACCGCAGCCGCTTCGTGGAGCCGATCCGGATCAAGGCCGGCGTGAAGTTCTGGCAAGACCATCGGGACAGTCTGGAGCGTGCCCAGCAGCAGACCGGTGTGCCGCCCGAGATCATCGTCGGCATCATCGGGGTCGAATCCATTTACGGCCAGAAAATGGGCGGCTTTCGGGTCATCGATGCACTGGCCACACTGGCTTTTGATTTTCCGGCGAACCACCCGCGAGCACTGGAGCGCAGCACTTTCTTCAAGGCGGAGCTGGAGCAGTTTTTGAGCCTCACGCATCGCACCGGCGTTGACCCGCTGACGCCGCTTGGCAGTTACGCTGGCGCCATGGGCATGGCCCAGTTCATGCCGTCGAGTTGGGTCAGGTACGCCATCGACTTTGACGCTGACAGCAGAATTGACCTGTTCAACAGCCCTGCCGACGCCATCGGTTCGGTTGCCAACTATTTCAAGGCCTTCCACTGGCAGCCCGGCATGCCAACCCATTACCCGATCCGCTTTGACGAGAACAAGCTCGATCTCGACGGCCTGCTCGCCAGCGACATCCTGCCCACTTTCAGTGTCAGCAGTCTGGCAGCCAAAGGCGTGCTGCTGGAAGGCGATGCCCTGCAGCACGCCGGTCCGATGGCCCTGATCGAACTGCAAAACGGCGACGCCCCGCCCAGCTATGTAGCTGGCACCGAAAACTTCTACGCCATCACGCGCTACAACTGGAGCAGCTACTACGCCATGGCCGTGATTGAACTGGGCCAGGCCGTAAAACAAGCGCTGCCCGACGCGTCCGCTAAATAATCAGACTCGTCATCGCGGACACAGTTTGTTATCCCAGACCCGTCGACGTCATCCCGGACCCGTCGATGTCATCCCGGACGCGTCGATGTCATCCCGGACGCG
>JBAXOZ010000035.1:0-20251 GCA_037132975.1 Comamonadaceae bacterium | reverse complement strand
TGCCATGACTGTATGCGCAGTGTAGTGGGGTTTGTAGGTGGGGGGGTCTAAGTTGTGTGCAGCAAAAGCCACATTGCTAGAATGAATTCAATGCAAGCCACCAATCCACCCCCACAGCCTATCGGTGCGCTGCTGATGCAGCGCGGCCTGATTGACACCAAGGATATTGACAAGGCGCTGACGTTTCAGCGCCAGTTCAAGGGGCGGTTTGGGGCTATTCTGGTGCGTATCGGTGCCGTGTCAGAAGACGCTCTATTGCCCGTGTTGGCTGAGCAACTCAAGCTGCGGCTGTTGGCCGTAGCCGAGCTTCCGGCGGCACCCGATTCCATAGCCGCTGCCATGCAGGCCAGCGGCCTGTCCGTGGCCTGGTTTCTGGACCAGCGTGTAGTGGTCTGGGAGGACGCTGAGGGCGTCATCCACTGTGCTTCGCGCAACCCCATCGACAGCAACCTGCAAGAAACCCTTTCGGCCGCATTTGCCGGGCATACACTGGCTTGGGCGCTGGCGCGCACCCAGGATATTGACAGTGCGTTGCGTCTTGTTCAGCCAGCGTCATCGGAGGGGCCGCAGGACGAAGTGGCCCATCTGCGCGAACTTGCCGAAGAAGCGCCGGTGGTGGAGCTGGTCAATAACCTGCTTTCGCAGGCCATTGACGAAGCCTCATCCGACATTCATCTGGAGCCCGAGGAACGTTTGTTTGCCGTGCGCTACCGCATTGACGGCGTGCTGCACGGCCGCATGACCCTGCCACGCGAGCGCTTTGACGCGGTAGCCTCGCGCATCAAACTTATTTCGGGAATGGACATTGCCGAGCGACGCTTGCCGCAGGACGGGCGCATTTCCACCCGCGCCAGCGGTGTCGAAATGGACATCCGCGTGTCCTGCGTGCCCGGCGTGCATGGCGAATCCATCGTCATGCGTCTGTTGCCCAAAGAGCGCACCGACCTCAGCCTGGACTCCATGGGTATGGAGGCGGACCACCTGCACCAGTTCACGCGCTGGGTCAATGAACCCCACGGCATTCTGCTGGTGACGGGCCCCACTGGTTCGGGCAAGAGCACCACGCTGTACGCGGGAATAGAAAAGGCCAACGACCGCACCCGCAAGATCATCACGGTGGAAGACCCGGTTGAATACAAGATGGCGGGCATCACCCAGATCCAGACCCAAAGCGACATCGGCTACACCTTTGCACGTGCGCTGCGCGCCATCCTGCGCCAGGATCCCGACATCATCATGATTGGCGAAATCCGTGACCTGGAAACGGCCGAAATTGCCGTTCAGTCTGCCCTCACCGGCCACATGGTGCTTTCCACCCTGCACACCAATGACGCGTTGAGCGCCTTTACGCGCTTGCTCGATATGGGGGTGGAGCCGTTTCTGGTGGCCTCGGCCGTACGCGCGGTGCAGGCACAGCGCCTGGTGCGCAAGTTATGCGACCACTGCGCCACACCCACCACACCGCCCCAGAGCCTGGTGGACGCGGCCGAGCGCATCAAGCGGCGCTCTCCCGGCTTGCTTGACGAAGCGCCTCGCTGGCGATTGGCCAAGGGGTGCAAAGCATGCCGTGGCAGCGGTTACCGGGGGCGCTTGGGTATTTTTGAGTTTCTGGAAGTCACGCCGCAGATTCAGGACGCCATCATGCGCCAGCAGTCGGCGGCCGAAATGCTGCAGATAGCCCTGGCGCAGGGCTACCGCAGCCTGCGTGAAGACGGCCTCATCAAAGCCTGGCGTGGCCTGACCAGCACCGACGAAGTGCTGCGCGTAACCGGCCTGAGCCAGGGTGCGGAACTGCTCTGATGGAATTCCATTACCAGGCAGCCAATTCACAAGGCCAGGTGCTTTCCGGGCAAATCAGCGCCGCAGACGAGCGCGAGGCCATGCGCGCGCTGCAGCAGCAAAACCTCACGCCCATCAGCATCGACGCCCCTGCTGACAGTGCCACACCCGGCGTTGCGTCCTCCAAAAAGGCCAGTAGCCAGGACAAAACCCTGGTCATTCAGGAACTCACCACCTTGCTCAACGCCGGGGTGCCGTTGGCCGAGTCGGTGGACTCGATCAGCGTTGCCCATGCCGGAACTGCCATCGGCGCGGCCTTTGGCAAGGCGCTGACGGCGTTGCAGGCAGGCGAACGTTTTTCTGAGGCACTCAAACGAATGGAATTGGAGTTTCCTGGTTATTTGTACCAATTGGCTGCCGCCGGAGAACTCACTGGCAAACTCGGCCAAGCCTTGCAAACCGCCGTCGCCCAAATGGAGTACGAAGACCGAATGCGTCAGGAAATGCGCAACGCACTGACCTACCCTGCCATTCTGGTGGTATCAGGCATTGCGGCAACATTGATCGTGTTCATCGTGGTAGTGCCCAAGTTTGCCAACCTGCTCAAGGGCAACACCGCCAATATTCCGCTGCTTTCGCAATGGGTGATCGGAACTGGAATGTTTGTGCAGTCGCACCTGCTGTGGGTGGGTATGACGGTGCTGGCACTGATCATGGCGTCTGCCTCAGCGCTTCGTAACCCGGTGGTGCGCGCGCGCGCTTACGAATCGCTGGTGCGCGTGCCGCTGCTGGGCCAATGGATAGTTGAAACTGAAATGGGCCGTTGGGCCTCCATGCTCAGCGCGCTTTTGGGAAACCGGGTTCCGATCATCACCGCCATGGAACTGGCGCTCGGCGGGGTCAAGATTTCGGGCTTGCGCAACAGCCTGCAACAGGTGCTGCGGGAGGTGCGTGCCGGCACCCGGCTTGCGGACGCACTGGCATCCAACCGTGCCTTGGGGGCGACCGGCATCAACCTGATTCGCGTCGGTGAGCGCTCAGGTGAACTTGCGCCCATGTTGCGGGCACTCTCCACCCTGTATGAAAACGCCGGGCGCGATAGAATGAAGCGCTTTTTGTTGCTGCTCGAACCCGTTGCAATATTGCTGATTGGCTGCGTCATCGGCGTCATTATGGTTGCCATCATGCTCGCCGTTACCAGCATGAACGACAGTGTTACCTAGATCTCTGCCCCATGAAACAATTACCTCGAATCCAGCGCGGCTTCACACTCATCGAAATGCTTGTGGTGCTCGTCATCATCGGCATGCTTGCAGGTCTGGTGGGACCACGGCTGTTTGGACGGGTCGATAGCTCCAAAGTCAAGACTGCCGAAGTTCAAATCAAGATGTTCAAAGGCTCGCTCGAAACGTTTCGGCTGGACGTTGGGCGTTTTCCCTCTCAGGCTGAAGGGCTGCTGGTGCTGACGCAGCCACCTGCTGAAGAGCGTGCCAAGGCGCGCTGGCGTGGCCCCTACCTTGACCAGGATGTGCCGCTTGACCCTTGGGGCAATCCCTATGTGTACAGCCTGCCCGGGGCTAACGGTCAACCCTTTGCCCTGTACTCCTATGGCGGGGATGGCAAACGCGGCGGCGAAGGCACCGATGCTGACATCGGAACCCTGCCCGCGTCCCAGTAGCCTTGGCGCTGCCGTGGCACAGCACGGCCCGACCCAGGCCCTGCGCGGATTTACCCTGATCGAGGTGTTGGTGGTGCTGGTGTTGGTGGGGTTAATGGCCGGTGTGGCGCTGCCGCGCCTCTTTGCTATCGCGCAACGTTTTGAGTTGGCTTCGCAACGCGACGCCCTGCTGGGCGAAATTGATGCCCTGGGTTACCGTGCGTATGTCAGTGGCAAACCCATCACGCTGGGGGAGCCAGCAATGGCCACGGCATTGGCAACGGTGTCACCTATCGTGGTGCCTGCTGGTTGGCGCCTTGAGGTGGCCCAGCCCATTCAATACGGGTTCAACGGCATTTGCGGAGGCGGCACACTGTCACTAATGAGCCCCGATGGTGGACGGCAACAGTACGTTCTGGCACCGCCCCGCTGCAAGCCCGTGCCTGCGCGAGGCTCGCCATGAAGCCATTGCGCAAACGCAGCGCCCGCGTCGGCAGGTTTCAGACCGGGTTCACGCTGATTGAAGCGATTGTGGCGCTGGTGCTCATGGCCACTACCGGCATGGCGTTGTTCAGTTGGATCAACAGCAACATCATGACCCTCAGCCGCGTGCAGGCCAGCAATGCAGAAGACGCTGCCACCGCCAACGCAGTGGAATATATGCGCACCGTTAACCCCACCCTGACACCCGAAGGCAAGACCACCTTGGGAGCCTACCGGATGGTGTGGAAAGCCGAGCCATTGACTGATCTGCGCGATGGTGCCAGTTACCCGTTTGGGCTGAGCCTGTACCAGATTGGCATGTACCAGACACAGGTTGCGGTGCAGACCCAGGATGGCACGCCCTGGTTCTCCTTCAAACTCCAGCAAGTGGGCTACAAAAAAGTGCGCGACATTCGCCCCCCTTTCTAGCTCGATCATGGTGCGCCACAAATTCCGACGCAAATTGCCTGGTACGGCCAATCGAAACGCTGCCAGGGGCTTCACCCTGATTGAGGTGCTGGTAGTGCTCATTTTGGTGGGCATGACCAGCGGCATCTTGTTCCAGGCAATGCAGCGCGCATTTGGTTTGCAGGCCAGGTTTGGTTCAGAACTATTCAAGGCGCAACAGGGCCAGATGGCTACCGACTGGTATCGCCAAACGGTGCAAGGGTTGCTGCCGGATTATCCCGGAGGCAATAGTTTTTTCCATGGCGACGCCACCGGGTTTGCCGGGCTAAGCAGTAACCCTCTGGATGAGGATTACGGCGCGCCTACCCCCATTGCCTGGAAGCTCCAGCCCAACGCGGATACTGACACAACCGATCTTGTGTACTCCGACGCGCAGCACACAACAACGGTACTGAGTTGGCGTAGCAGCAAGGCGAGGTTTGTATACCTGGACAATCAATTGACTCCGCACGAGCAGTGGCCTCCACCGCTGGGGCTATTTGTCCAGTTGCCAGCGCAAATTGAGCTTCAGGTCACCGATGCGGGTGAGCCGTTGATCATTCTGGCGCATCCTATGGGTCCGGCAGAACCGCGTTTGCGTCCCCAGGACGTTGTGGGATTCATCCCATGAAGAGGCAAGCGCAGCGCGGCTTTGTTCTGGTGCTCACGCTGTGGGTGCTGGTGATTGTGGCTTTGGCTGCAGGGTATTTTTCTGACCGCGTTGCGCGCGCGCTGGAGTTGGCTCAGCAGTCGCGCCAGAACAGCCGCGCCCTGCTTGACATCGAGTCCACCCGCGCAGAAATTCTTTACCGTTTGGGCACCACCACCATGACCGAGTACGGTTTGGGGCGCGGTACGGCAACCGTTTACCTGGATGATCGCCCATACCACGGTGAAGGCGACACCTTGGTGCGTTTGCAGGACACGCGTGGCCTGATCAATCTCAATTTGGTGGATGACGCGCGGCTCAACAGCTTCCTGGGCCTGTTGGGGATAGAGGCAGAAAAACGCGGCACGCTGATTGATACTTTGCGCGACTACACCGATTCGGACAAACTGCGCCGCCTCAACGGCGCCGAAGACGACGAATACCGGGCGCGCAAACTTGCGCTGCCTGCCAATCGCGACCTGGTTACCCCCTGGCAAGCCAGGCGCATCATTGGGTGGCGCGATTCACCCTCTTTTTGGCAAGATGGCCGCTTGGCCCAACTCTCCACCACCAGCCAGTCCATGGGCATCAACCCCAATACCGCGCCGGCGGAAGTGCTTGCCACCTTGCCGGGCGTGACCCAGGACATTGCACAACTCATCCTGATGCGACGCAAGCTTGCGCCTTTCACGCATGAGGGCCAAATCACGCAAATTACGTCAACACCCTTGAATTTGCCAATGGGCGCCGGGGTGATTGCGATCCCCAGCGATACCATTCGCATTACCCAATCCATGACCGGCCTGCCATGGGCACTGCAGTACGAAGTAAAAGTTACCCCTACCAGCCCGAACGCACCGTGGCAGACTGAGTCTTATGGCCGCGTCAGCCTTGCCGCAATCCGCCCGGGCGCGACCGAGGTGTCCGACCTGCCGCCGCGTGCCATTGCGCCGCCCGACGCAATGCCCGCTTTCTTGCGGCCAAACTAAGTTGGCTGTGGCGAGCGGGCCACAGTAAAATGGCCCGATACCCCCATTCAGGCTCCTGCCATGCCCGTTCGTTTTCCGGTACGTCGTTTTGTTCAAAGCACCGACAACATTCAGACTCCCGCCAACCGCGTGGGTGCGCTGGAGTGGGTGCTGGCGCGCCCGCTATACCGATTCCACCTGATTGATCTGGCTCTGGTGCCGGCCAAAAACCGTGCCCAGGCGCTGAACCTGGAGCTTGCCCAGTGGACACCATTTGCCAACAGCGCCTACTACATCGGCTGGCATGGTCAGCAGGCCATGGTGTGGGCCTGGGATGCCGACAAGGCAGCGCAGGCGCTGCAGGCGAACAACCTCAAGCCCGAGCGTGTGCGTGTGCTGCCCGAGACGGTGCTGCGCCCAGCGTCGCAAAGCGGCCTTGCATTGGTACGCTGCCTTGAAGGAGTGGAAGCTCAGGTCTGGCGCGACGGGCAACTGATCAACAGCCGCTGGTGGCCCCAGGCCCCAGGCGCTGACGAGTGGCTCATGTTCCAGCGCGACAGCGGTATTGCGCCGGGTGAGCAGCAGACGGAAATCCCCCCCGTGCAGGCGGGCACCCTGGGCACCAAGCCGTGGGTAGCATCGCACCAATCGGGCGAAAACCAGGCGCTACAGATGGAGCGCGTCGCCATAGCAGTGGGGGCCTTCCTGCTGCTGGTGCCAACCCTTTGGTTTGGTGCGGGAATTATCAAGCTGCAAAGTGGCCTGAGCGCAGTGAATGCGCAGCGCCAGCAACTCCAGAGTCAAGCCACACCCATCGCACAGGCGCGCAGCCAAGCGCTTGACGATCAGGCGCGCATCAGTGCACTGCGGGCCCTGTCTCCTTACCCAGAGCAGTTGGCACTTATGGCCAAGGTGGCACAGGTGTTGCCGCAGGATAAGTCCTTTGTGAAGGACTGGGACTTTCAGGGCAATCAGCTCAAGTTCACGCTGAGCGCCCCGGGCGACATCTCCAGCACCTACCTGATTGGTCAACTTCAGCAGGCGGGGGTGTTCAAAGACGTCAAAGCGCTTGCCGGCCGCGATCCCAAGGCAGTCACTTTTCAAATGGAAGTGCAGGGAGACTGACCATGCTTGACACCTTTTTCTCTGAACTGCGCGCCAACCCCCGTTTACGCTGGGGCCTTGTACTCATCGTCGCCATTGGCTGGCTTTATGGCGTGCTGCTGCTGCGTGACGAACTGCATGACCAGACACAGCGTTACCGCAGCGCGGTGCAAGGTATTGGCAGGTTGCAGGCGCAGTTGGCCGAGCCCGAGTGGACCGCGCGTGCAACGGGCGCGCGCGCCCTGGCAGTGCAACTCGAAGGCCGTTTGTGGCAGGCAACCACCCCAGGCTTGGCACAGGCAGCCTACCAGGATTGGCTGGGCGCGGCGATGGTCAAGGCCGGCATCACCAATGTTCAGGTCACTGTTACGGTCGTGGAAGATGCGCCCACAACCAATGCAACTGCTGCGGCACCCGCCGCGGCGGTTACGCCCGAGGCCGGTGCGGCCACGCCTGCGGACCTGTGGAAGATTCGGGCCAAACTCAGCTTCGACTTCAATCCGCCTGCCGTGATGGCGTTTTTGGCGCAGTTGGAAAACCACGAAAAACAGACCGTGGTGAAAGCATTGACGCTGCGCAAGGACCCATCTCCCCGCGCCGAGATGGAGGTGGTTGCGTACTTCCAGAAGCAAGCGCAAGGTGCGGCGGCAGCTACAACCAGTTCTGCCAAAGCAGCAGGGGGGCTCTAGCATGCGATTCATTCACGACAATCTCGTTCCCCTATGGCTGGCACTTGCGCTGGTGGCCGTTGCCACCAGCTGGCTTGGTGTGCCCGAGCCCGCCCTTCAACCAACTGCAGTTGCGCAGACCAGCGCCTGGGACTTGCCCAAGCTGCCGGAAAACCAAAACAAGCGCTCATTGGACGGCATCAATGCCCGCAACTTGTGGGGTGTGGTGGCGGCTGATACGCCCAAGCCTCCAGACTGGAAGGTGGTGGGTATCGGGCACAGCGGGGCAGACCGCTTCGTGATGGTGGCAATAGACGGCAAACCAGCCGAAGTGTTACGCAATGGTGACGCCTTGCCCGATGGTGCAAAGATTGTGCAAATTGAAAATGAACGTTTCTTGGTGCTGACTGCGGACAAGAAAAAAATTGCTTTTGGAATCTACAAAAATGAACCCGCTAAATAGTTTTTGCCGCCCACCTGCAATGGTTCGGCCGCTGCTAGGCGTGTTTGTCAGCACCTTGCTGGTGGCGTGTGCCAATAATGCCCCATTGCTGCCTGAGCCGCTGGTCAAGCCGCGGGCAGAGTCGGTTGTGAGCGGGCTGGTTGAGGTGTCGGGTGGCCCCGCCCAACCAGGCGGCGCTGTGCCGACCGCCACCAACGTGCAAGACACACCCAAGCCACCGCCTGCAGGCAAGCTGAGCACCGTGACTCCTGCAACACCTGCAGTTGCCACGGCTGGCAAAGAAGAGGCCAACATCACCGTAGCCTTTGACCAAATGCCACTGCCCAACTTTGTGCAGGCCATCTACGGCGTGATTCTCAAAAAGACCTACAGCATGGATCCCCAGGTAGCGTCGCGCAAAGACCTAGTAACGCTGCGTGCATCGTCCTTGCAGACACCGTCGCAAATCGAAAATGCTGCACGGCTATTGCTCAAGACCTATGGTGTGGCGGTGAGCGATCTGGGCGCGGGCAACTTCCGTGTTGCGCCCGACAATACCCAAACCGGCTACGCACCAGAGATATCGCGCGGGCGCGCCTTGCCCGATGTGCCCTTGGCCATGCGCCCCATCTACCAGTTGGTCGAGTTGCAGGCGGTGCAAAGCAGCGAGCTTGTCACTTGGCTCACCAAGATATTTGGTGGCAGGGTAAGCATTGTGGATGACGCATCCCACAACACCTTGATCCTGAGTGGCAATTCTGATGACGTGACGGCGGTGCTGGCGTCCATCCATATCCTGGATCAGCCGGTCATGAAGGGACGCCAAAGCCAGCGCATCAACCCCATGTTCTGGCCTGCTGACGAACTGGCCAAGAAGCTGGTGGATGTGCTAACGGCTGAGGGTTACAGGGCCAGTAACACAGCCGGGGGGCAGTTTCCCATCAACCTGATTCCAATTTCAGGGATTAATGCGCTGGTGGTCTTTGCGGCGGACGCGGCCGTCCTGCAGCACATCGTGGACTGGGCCAAGGACTTTGACAAACCTAACCTCAGTAAAGCCTCGGGAGCAGGGTATTTCACCTACAAGGCGCGCTATACCAACGCCGAGAGCCTGGCCAAAACCATGCAATCGGTACTGGGGGATCCGCAGGCACCCGTTGCAACGCCCACTTACCCGGCGGGTGCGGTCGTTGTAGGGCCGGCGCCGGTCGTCAACAAGTCAGGCCGGGTGATTGTCAATGCCGCAACCAATACGCTGATTTTCAACGGTGGAAACGAAAACCACACACAGTTGCTCAACCTGCTACAGGAGTTGGACAAGCCGGCCCGCTCCGCGTTGATTGAGGTTACCGTGGCCGAGGTGTCGCTGGACAACACCACAGCATTGGGCGTGGAGTGGGCACTGTCCAATGCCGGTATCAATTACGTAGGCGGCACCTTGGCAGGCGTTGCATTAGGGGGCACTCGCACCACAGGCGGGCTCAACATTGGGAACACCGGGTTGACCATTGCCCAGTTGGGCGGCGCCGGGGATGTGCGTGCGCTGCTTAACATGCTGGCCACCAGCAGCAAGGGTAATGTGCTCTCGAGCCCGCGTGTGCTGGCACGCAACGGCGAAACCGCCAGCATCCAGGTGGGCTCCGAAATCCCCACCATCAACCAGCAGCAAACCAATGCAGCCACCGGCGGCGTTGGGGTATTGCAGTCGGTGCAGTACCGTAAGACCGGCATCATCCTGAATGTCAAGCCCATCATTTACGCGGGCGATCGCATAGACCTGGACGTAACCCAGGAGGTGAGCGATAGCACCAAAGTCGGGGCTGCAGGCTCGCCCATCATCGACACACGCAGGGTGGAAACGCACCTTTCGCTCAAAGACGGCACGCCCGTGCTACTGGGGGGGCTCATTTCGCAGAACAACAGCCGTGCTGAGACCGGCGTCCCCTTCTTGAAAGACATCCCATTTGCTGGGCAGCTTTTTCGCACTAACACGGACAACAACCGAAAGACGGAGTTGCTGGTGCTGATCACGCCCTACATCATCGCGGATGACCACGATGCCAAAGAGATCACAGATGCTTTCCGCAACCAACTGGGTGAATGGGCCAAGCCCAGTTTGCCAGCTTCTCAGACCCGCTAGGGCTTTCTTTTGAAAGGGCAAGACCACGTAGCGCTGGGTCAAAGCGAGTCAAAAGTCCCCAAAAGTCACCCGTGTCAAGCCTTGTACAGCCCTTGGAATCGCCAAACGTTGCAAATTTCTAACATTTTTTTAACCAATCGATTTGACGAAGCGTTCTGCTCTGATATAGTTCCCCTTGTCTTTCGAAAGACGCTTACATGGACACCGCAAAGCAGCTGGGTTTGAAGTGTATTTTGATCAATCTTTTTCAATTGGAGTTTTTAGAATGAAAAAACGTAATGTGATTCTTCATACAGCAATCGCCTCTGCTTTGCTGGCTATGGGGGTTTCGGCTCAAGCCGGCGGCTCACTGTCGCAAAGCACGGCGTTTGTGGTCGCCACCCAGAACTTCGGCGCTACTTCCGCAGCTACCGCAGAAGTCGTTCCAAACGCGGCCACCTACACCTACAGCACTTCTGGCGGCATTGTGTTGAACCCTACCGGTGTCATCGTGATGTATCTTCGCTTGACTAACGGCGCCACCTTCACGGCAGCGCCCACCACTGCCGATATTTCTGGTTCGGTTGTGACCGGTCTGGGTCTGACGAAGACTTCGGTGGCACTGAGCACGGATAAGACGACGATTGCTGTTACGTTGACCAATGGCACAGGTAGTAATATCACAATTGGCGTTGGCGCAACCATGATCTGGACCCCTTCAGCGACGCGCGCAGTGGCGAACGTTAACTCCACACTCGCCACAGCAGGCAACACCATCGGAATTACCGGTTCGGCATCTGTGCTGGCGGCTGCGGTCAACTCCGCAACTCTGCCCGCAGATATTGACGGACCTGCTGCTGCGACTGCCACAATTGCTACCTCAGCTTCTGCCTACGCCGGCACGGTTACCGCTGGTGGCACCACCGCTGAAACACAAAAGATCGATGTGACGGCAAGCCCCACCCAAACGGTTATGACGACTGGCGTAAATGCTGTTTCCACGACGGTCGTCAATTTTGGTTCCTTTGCTTTTACCGACGCCGTGACACCTGCGAAGTTGGCTGACAACTCTGGCACTTACAACGTTGCGGCAGTCATTGCAAACTCGGGGACTTCCACCAGCGCGGTGGCAACGGGTAACTTTGCGGCTGCCGGCGTGACCGGTGGTAATGGCTCGATGAAACTTGGCACCAACAATGCTTGTACAACGTTCACAACGGCAGGCAGCGTCGGTGTGTTGAGCGCGAGCAACACGGTTGCCACCTGGACCGGTGTGACCACTGCGGCATCTGCTGCGCCGACCTACGTTTGTATGACGGTAAGCACCACTGCTGGTAAGGTTGTGTTGATTCCTGTGACGACTCCAACCATTTTGGCGACTTTGGCGCCCGTCGCGGCTACCGGTGCGAACACGACCGCTTCTGGCACGCTGTACGCGCTGGGCCTGAATGGTGCGTCGATCGATGTGCGTAGCTACGTTCCCGCTGCGGCCACGGGCTATTCCAGCTTTGTACGCGTCGTGAATTCTGGATCTGGTTCTGCACCCATCAGCGTTGCAGTGATTGACCAGACTACAGGCGTTCCGGGTACTTCGTACGTTCTGGATACGCTTGCTGGCGGCGCTGCCAAGACTTACTTGGCTTCAGACATTGAAGCCAAGACTGGTGCGTTGGCTGCAACCGCACGCCCACGTCTGCGTATCACCGCGCCGACGAGCTCGCTGCAAGTCCAAAGCTTCATGAGCAGCCCGAACGGCGTGTTCTCGGATATGAGCGGTGGTCAGTTGTACAACCCTGCACCTGCCGGGACCGTTACAGGCAACTAAGCAGGTCTGACTTCACAGTCTCTAAAGGGGCGGCGCAAGCCGCCCCTTTTCATTGCGGATCGACGGGAATTGAGTCATGAGAGGTTCTCAATTATTTACACTTCTAGGTCTTGCGATTGCAGTTTGTGCTTGCACTTTCCAAAATGCACTTGCAGATGGCTTGAGTGAACCTCAGGCCGATCAACTCTTGCAGCAATTCTCTCAGGGAATGAGCCCTTTTGACGGCCTGCTTGAACTTGCGGAGAAAGGCGATCCCCTGGCGCAAGATCGTTTGGGCATCGCCTACCTCACCGGCAAGGGCGTAGACAAAGATTATGGTATGGCGCGTACATGGTTGCTAAAGTCAGCAGAACAGGGCTATACGTATGCACAATTTCGCTTGGGCTATATGTACGAGGAGGCATTGGGCACTTCTAAGGACGTGGCACTGGCAATACACTGGTATCAAGAAGCCGCCAAGCAGGGCAATCGTGCGGCAGCTTATAACCTCGGACTACTCTACCAAGCTGGCAAAGACTTGGAATCAGATGACCTGCTCGCAGCAAAGTGGTATCTCATAGCTGCAGAGCAAGGGCTAACAATTGCGCAACTGAATTTGGGTCTGATCTACTTGGAGTCAAAGTCGGTAGAGCATGATTACGATCAGGCACATCGCTGGCTGAGCGAGGCAGCGAAATCCGGCAATGCAAAGGCCCAATACAACTTGGGGTTGCTGTACGCCGAGGGCAAGGGAGTGGACAAGAACCCCATCAAAGCACTGGAGTTGTTTCGCTCCGCTGCCGCTGGCGGTGAATGGTGGGCCATGTACGCCATTAGCATTGCCTACCGCGATGGTAGCTTGGGCCTCGCATATGATCGCAATTTGGCCGACGAGTGGTACAAAAAATTCATTGATGCGCAGGTGGCGGCGCAGCAGAAGTGAGTGTGTGCCTTACCTTGCCATCATGCGCCAGAGCGAAGCAATACTTTGGGTTCGCTTACATTGAACCGCATTGCGTTTCGCCTTGATGGTCAAGAGGCCAAAAAAAGCATCGCGCTTGGCGCGCCAGATCACCTTGCTATGCTGTGCGTGGTGTAACAGCGTGAAAAAATTAATCGCCAAATGCAATGGCAGCAACAGCCAGAACAGCGCCCCCGGCATGTTCTTGAAGTACGTCCACACAAGGTTGCGGTGACCGTGATACAGGGCAAAGTCGCTGTGCTGCCCGCCGGTGCTGGTGGCGCCCAGGTGGTGCACCACCGCTGTACGAACCAGCAGGCAGTGGTAGCCCGCCAGTTGCAGCCTGAAGCCCAGGTCCACGTCTTCAAAGTAGCAAAAAAAGTCTTCGTCAAAGCCCCCTACCTGCATGAAGGCACTGCGCCGGTACAGGCCGGACGCAGCACAGGGCGAAAAAACGGGCTCCACTGCGGGCTTGTTTTGCGGAATAGGCTGGCCATGGCCTATGCGCCAGGCACGGCCGCTGATGTGGTAGGCATCGCCATCGCCGTCCAGCAATTCAGGGTGGGTGGCGTCGATCTGCCGGCTGGCAAAAACCGAGCAGTCCGGGGCGGCGGCGCTGGCTTGCATCAGTTGCTCCAGCCAGTCGGGTTGGGCAAAGGCGTCCGGGTTGAGCAGCGCCAGCCACTCGCTGTTGCCGCTGTGCTGCAGCACGGCCTGGTTGTTGGCCGCCGCAAAGCCCAGATTGGTGGCGTTTTGCACCAGCACGGCGCCCGGGCAGCGCTCCAGCAGTTGCGCGGGCATGGGCTGGCTGCTGGCATTGTCCACAATGGTGACGCTGAAGTCGCGCCAGGTCTGCTGGGCAAGCGCATCCAGACAGCGGGCCAGCACGTCCCAGCAGTTCCAGTGAACAATGATGACGGCAACGCGCGCCATTTAGCAACTGCTCCAGTGCAGCAGGAGCTCGTCCACGTACTGGGCGGTTGACTTTGGGGGGCGGGCCATGGAACCCAGGCGCTGCGCCAGGTGCGGCTCGGTCAGCAGTCGGTTCAACTGGCTCTTGAGTGCGTCCACGTTGCCCGGCTCAAACAGCAGGCCATTGACATTGTGCGCAACCACTGCCGAAATACCGGCAAAGTCGGACGCCACCACGGCACAACGCGCCGCCTGGGCAGAGTGCAGCACCAACGGTGTGTTTTCCTGCCATAGCGACGGCACCACCAGCGCGTCAACTTGGGACAGCACCTGCGCAATGGCGGCGTTGGGGAAAACGCCGCAAAAGTTGATGCCTGGGTGGCCCGCAGCGCGCTGCTGCAATTGGGTGGCGTAGTCCGGCAGTTCGTCGGGGTTGCCGTAGATTTGTAGTGTGGCACGGCCAACAGGCAGTGCCCTGAAGGCGTCAATCAGCACATGCACACCTTTGTGTGCGGCCAAGGTGCCAATATAGCCCAGGCGCAACGGTTGACCGCCAGGGCGTTCGGGCCGCTGGATGGGGGCTGGCGCATCTTCCACGCCAAAACTGCACTCCACCACCTTTTCCGGTTGCACGCCGTGGCGCAGCAGCAACTCGCGCATAGGGGCATTGGGAGCCATAATTTTGCGCAGTTGGTTGAGTCGAGCGACGTTGGTAGGCAGGCGCGCCCCAATGGCGCGTACTTCGTGGTGGTGTGGGTAAGGGGGCAGTACACCAGCGCGCGTCCAGCGCACCAGCGTGTCGGCCACGGCGTCGGGCACCCACGGGGCAAGGGTTCCCAAGACGCCGTTGCCGGTTGCCTGGGTGGCTTGCGCAAAATGTTTGACGCAGTTGCCCGCATGGCGGCTTGGGCCGGTGCAGGCCTGGCCGTTGCCCAGCATCAGTTGCGCGGTGGGGCAGATGGTCCAGAAGTCGGTTGGCGTCATGAACGCCGCAAGGCCGATGGACGTGGCGTGCTCTATCAGGCCCGTGCCCAGGCGGTTAAGGTGAAAGAAGTGCACCAGGTCGGGCTGGTATTGCTGCACGATGGAAGCAAAGTACCGGGCCGCAAGCCGGTTGTCGTAGCCTAGCGTGATGTTGGCGGTCTGGCCGCCCATGGGGGTGTATGCGTGGTGAAAGCGGTAAACGTGGATGCCTTCATACTCGTAGGCGTCGCAACGCTGGGCCTCAGGCAAAGTGGCGCTGGAGGGGTGGGCGGTGAGCACGCGCACTTGGTGACCCCGCGCAATTAGTTGGCGGGCAACGCTGCGCGTCAGGACCTCGGTGCCCGCAGAAAAGTCGGGAAAGAACTGGTGGGTGGTCAGCAGGACCTTCATTGCGCCAGTTGATCTGCCATCCAGCGGGCAGTACGGGCTATACCCTCAGCCATGGTCGTGGCCGGGGACCATCCCAGCTCTTGGCGAGCCAGATCGTTGCTCAGCACACTAACCGGCACATCAAACGGCCGCCCCGGCAGGTAGCGACGCACAATGGATCTTCCAAGCGCCGATTCAAGCAGCTCCAGCAAGGCATTTAGACTTAGTCCGGTGCCTGAGCTGACATTGAAGACGCTATGCGGGCCGGTGTAACTCAGCGCCTTGACAAATGCACTGGCCACATCGGCCGAGTAAATGTAGTCCCGCGTAACGCTTCCATCGCCCCAAATGTCGATAGGAATGCCTTTAAGTGCATGGTGCAGAAAAACGCCCACTGCGCCTTGGGCAGTTTCATAACGCTGGCGTTCACCGTAGGGGTTGGCCACGCGCAAGGTAATGGCCTGAATGCCGTGCATGCGGTGGTACACGTGCAAGTATTTCTCGATTGCCAGTTTGGTGATGCCGTACGAAACAATCGGCTCGGTGGGGTGTTTTTCATCCAGGGGGGTATAAACCGGGTTGCCATATACGGTGCCCCCGGAGGAGATGAACAAAATCTTGCGCACCTTGTGCAGGACCATGGCATTGAGCAACTGCAGCGTTGCAATGACGTTGGTCTGCACGTCGTACACGGGGTCTTCGTTGGAGCTTTTGGGAAGTGTGGTGGAGACCAGGTGCAGCACCGCGTCCATGCCGATCAGCGCGTCGCTTACTTCGTGGGAACTGGCGAAATCGCCCTCGACCCATTCCACCTTTTCTTGCTCTGAAAATTTGCGGTAGTGGATGACACGAGGGCGCTCGAAGATGCGGATTGTGTGCCCATCGCGCAAGAGATGGTCAACGATGGTCGAACCAACAAAGCCGCCGCCACCTAACACCACAATCTTCATATATTTCAGGCGCGAGTCCTGCCTTCACTGCTGAGGTGGCTATCTTAATCGGCTGAGGGTCTGGTTATGGCGGTGAGGAGCCACTTGGCCAGTTTTTTCATCCAAGTGCTGCGTGTCAAGCGTCGTCCGAGGCGGGTTTGGCTCAAGGCCACGGCAAAGCGGGTGACGGCTTGCACTTCGGCCGACGTGGTCATAGCTTGTGCCCCATGCAGTGCGGATCGATCCTTGGTGTTCCAAAGCCAGTCCACTGCCTCACCCAAGCGCTTGTTTTCGAGCGCCAAGGTCGCAAGTTCCTTGCCCAACGGCAGGCTGATGGGATTGCGCGGACTCTGCACGCGCAGGCGATGTGCTTCATTCACCAGCGCCTCAAAATGGTCAATCATGCCGCTCCAGGATAGCTGCGAAGCAGTAATCGATCGGCATTGCCTTGACATGTGGCGCAATTGTTCGGGCTCCTGCAACATGCGGGTCAGTGCTGCGCCATAGTCGGCTAGTTCGTGGTCACTGCGATCGATCAAAGCACCCGCGTCGGGGGCAACGATTTCGCCCTGTCCCCCCACGCGCCCAACCAATGGAACCACGCCAGCCGCCATGGCTTCAAGGAGTGCAACCGAAATGCCTTCGTACTCGGACGGTATGAGCAGAATGTCGGAAGCAACCAGTATATTGAGCCACTCCTGGTGTCCCACTGAGCCAAGCATGTGCACTTTTTCACCCAGTGCGTACTCCCGTATCAAACCTTCTAGTTGGGGCCGCAACTCGCCATCGCCAACGATCAGGGCACGAAACTCCAATCCCTGTACGTGGGCAGCCTGCAATATCTGCGCGAGCAGCGCCGGACGCTTTTGCGCACACAGGCGGCCCGCAAAAACGATCACCGGGGCATTTGCCGGAATGTTATGTTCGGAACGGATGCGTGCTCTGACTTCGGCCAAGTCGCTTGCCTGCGTGGTGCGAATACCGGTGTACATCACCTTCAGGCGCTGAGGATCCGCTCCGCGCTCCTGCATCCAGGTTGCGAGGTGTTGGGTGGTGACGATATTGAGGTCCAGCGCATCCTGGTAGCCCACGCCAAACCGGGGGTGGCCACCGTTGAGCCAATGGGGCTCTTCCACGTGGCACATGTCGAGGAATGCCACGCCCGGTGCGCAGGCACGCAGGTAGGGCAGCAACTGGTAGCCAATGATGCTGCCAGTAATGAGAACGGTATCAACCCTGCGCGACGCAATCAGGTAGGCCAGGAAGCGCGGATAATCCGCAGCCCGCAGAATGTGCGGCAAGACAAAGATGTCGGGCGTGAAACGGCTGAACTCATGCTCCCAGCGGTGTTCGGCCAGCAGTGTGGCGCAGATGGTGACCTGGTGCCCCCGGGCAACCAACCCCTCAATCAGATCCAGATTGACCCGGTCGGCCCCACCAGTGACCATCCACGGGATCAGAAACAGGATGCGCCGACCTTGGGCATTAGGGTTCAGGAGGTTATTGACCTCAATCTGGGTTGCCGGTGTGTCGTAGGGCTCGGGATGGCGCCGTACAGGTGCTGGAAATTGGGCTTCCAGGTCGCGGTACTTTTGCTCCATCAGGCGCTCAAAGCGGTCGTTTACATCGCCGCTGCGCATGATTTGCTCAAAGCGGCCATTGCCGCGCTTGCGATACCACTGCAAATATTCTTGCAGGGTATAGCCCCAGTGACCCGTCTTGGCCATGGCAAGCCAAAAGTCCCAGTCTTCATGGCCAAATCGGATCGACTCGTCGAAGCCGCCGCACGCTGCAAAAGCGGCGTGCCGGATGACGGAGATCGGTGGCCCACTGTTGGCCTGCAGGTGCGATTTTCCGCGTTCAAACCCGGTGCGCCAGAGGTATTGCTGATCTCCAAAGACGACGCTAAAGGAATTGCAGAACGCAAATTCGGAATTGGAGTCCAGAAACCAGACGGCCTTTTCCAGGTAGGTGTGTTCGACCATGTCGTCGCTATCGAGCAGACACACGTAACGGCCCTGGGCCAGTCTGAACGCTGCATTGCGCGCGGCGCTGGGGCCAGCATTGTCCTGGCGAACTACACGGATCCGATCGTCCTTCGCAGCGACGCTGGCCAGGCGCTCGACGGACAACGCATCGGTGGAGCCGTCATCTACGATGATCCATTCCCAGTTTTGCAAAGACTGTGCCTGCAGGCAGACGAAGGTTTCGACAAAAAAATCTTCGGTGTTGAAGTAGGGCGTAAGAACCGAAACGTCGGGCTGTGCGCTGACAGAACGCGCCCCTTGGTACAGTCGGGGAATGGCGCGACTTCCGGGGTGGTCGGCGTAGTTGGGTTGTAAGTAGTTGATCATTGACGGGAATCAAAATACCGCAATTAGCGCAACGAAAGCGATGACGGTAAACCAGGATGCGCGCGCAACCGTGTTCCGGTTCAAGGGTTGGTCTCGCAGGTTGAGGAACGGTTCTTCAATTTGGTGGTAGGTGATCCAAGACGCCAAGTAAAACAGGCTGAAGTACACGGGGTACAAGATGAACGGATTTGGATACACCTGCTCAAAGACTCCGAAATGCCCAAGGGTGCGGTTGACGGCGATGATCACAAGAATGTGCACCAGATACAGTGAGTACGACAGCCTGCTGGTGATAACGAAAAAATTGCTGCTCGAATTGCGCCCCGTGAGCGCGTCAAACCACGGCAGCAATAACGCACATAGCGCTGCCTGCGCTGTAAAAAGGTTGACTTGCAGGAGGCGGGAACCCATCAAGCCGGGTACGTCGATAAACCACCACGCACCAAGCAGCAGCAGCAGCGTGGCCGAAATCGGCGTCAGGCGCCGAACCCACTGGAAGGCAGCGTTCCAGTAGTGTTTGGTGGCAGCCATAAGCACGCCAAACATGATGGCGTCCAGTCTGGAAAGAACATCGACACGGATGATTCGGTTGTACTCGTTCCAGTCTGAAAACAGCGGCTGCGACAGTCGAAAGCTGTACGCGATAACGATGAACGTTATCGATGAGAGCACGATGGCGGCACTGGTCTTTCGGGTAATTTTTTGCCAGCCCAGAAATGCCAGTGGAAACCACAGGTAGAAGTGCTCTTCGATGGCAAGACTCCATGAGAGCTCGAAAAACTCTGGGATCTTGTATGCGAAGCTCTGCATGAAAACGAAATAGGCCGGGTAGTCAAACAGGCTGTGCCGGCCGTGGTAATCGAATCGAAGAAAGGCCAACAAGGCAACAAAATACAGTGGCAGAGTGCGTAACCAGCGCCGCTTCCAGAAGGCCGAGATGTCCACAACCGAGTGGAACCGGTTTTGATCGATCAGGCGCATGATGATGCCGCCGATCAGGAACCCGCTGAGAACAAAGAAGAGTTCAACGCCAAGTATTCCCAAATGCCCGAAGGTTTGGACTTGTGCGGCCACCTTGGAGTGTTCGAGGCTGTGCCCTACCAGTACAAACAGGATGGCAAAGGACCGAAATATGTCCAACCCGTAAACGCGGTTGGCTTTGGTGTGATTGTCGCTATGCGGTTCCATATTGACTTGCCGTTTAATCGCCAAGAAGTCTGCCTCTGAAGAGGAAATTGACTAGCCGCAGAGCCCAATGCCCACGAATTCTGGCAAGAACGGTGCCGCGCTCGGTTGCAAGCGTTTCCCATGCTTCGCGCTGTGACGCCAGTACGGCGTTGCTGTCGGAGAGTTCCCGAGTTTGAGTTTGAAGTTGGATGACAGATTGTTCGTATTCCTTGGCCAATTTTTCCCAAGCGTCGCGCTGTGAGGATAGCCAGGTGCTTGTGGCGGTGAGTTCCTGTTGGTGGATTTGAAGTTGACTAACAGTGTTCTCGCGCTCCTTGGCCAGTTTTTCCCAGGCGTCGCGCTGTGAGGATAGCCAGGTGCTTGTGGCGGTGAGTTCCTCTTGGTGGATTTGAAGTTGACTAACAGTGTTCTCGCGCTCCTTGGCCAGTTTTTCC
>JBAXOZ010000034.1:0-20270 GCA_037132975.1 Comamonadaceae bacterium | reverse complement strand
AGGCCGCCAAGGACATACACTTGGTGGCCTTTTTCTTGTCAACGGACGGGGGACTATGATCAAACTCAAACCGGTGGCGACCGAGCGTTTGCCAGACTTGCTTCGGCTGATGCCCAAGGCCGAACTGCATATGCACATCGAGGGCTCACTGGAACCCGAGTTGATGTTTGCGTTGGCGCAGCGCAACGGCCTGGCCATGGCTTACCCGCATGTGGCGGCGCTGCGGCGCGCCTATGTGTTCGACGACCTGCAGAGTTTCCTTGACATCTACCACGAGGGCACGCTGGTACTGCGCACCGAGCAGGATTTTTACGATATGGCGCTCGCCTATCTGGAGCGCGCTGCGGCCGACCACGTGCTGCATGCCGAGATATTTTTTGACACCCAGACGCATACCGGTCACGGTCTGAGCGCGGAAGTTGTTATCAATGGTTTGCACCGCGCCTGTGTTGCCGCACGTACCCAATTTGGTATCGATTCGTCGCTGATCCTGTGCTTCTTGCGGCACTTGAGCGAGCGCGAGGCATTTGAGTGTCTGGAACAGGCCTTGCCGTACCGCGACAAACTGCTGGGAGTAGGCTTGGCCTCAAGCGAGGTGGGTCATCCGCCTGAAAAGTTTGCCCAGGTCTTTGCCAGAGCGCGCCAACTCGGGTTTCGGCTGGTGGCCCATGCCGGCGAGGAGGGTCCACCGGCCTACATCTGGAGCGCGCTCGATGTGCTCAAGGTGGAGCGCATCGATCACGGTGTGCAGGCGATGCAGGATCCGGCCTTGATTGAGCGGCTGGTGAAGGACCGAATCGCCCTGACGGTTTGCCCGCTATCGAATTTGAAGCTGCGCGTCTTTCAGAATCTGGCCGAACACAACCTGGGGCGCATGCTGGAGGCTGGCATCGTGGCTACCGTCAATTCGGATGACCCGGCTTATTTTGGTGGCTACATCAACCAGAACTTCTGCCAGACCTTTGCTGCCTTGGGCTTGACATCACAGCAGGCCTACCAATTGGCGCGCAACAGCTTTGAGGCCAGCTTTGTTGATGCGACAGCCAAAGCGGCTTATCTGGAGCGACTCGACGCGTGTTTTGAGACCTTCGTCTGAGCTCAGGTCACCGGCACCCAGCGTTGCAGACTCGGCAACATCCAGCGGTAGGGTGCGAGCAGGACGGCGGCCATCAGCCACTTGATACCCAGATCCCCGGCAGCAAGTGTTCGCCAGTCCAGGTCGGTGCCGGCAAACGCCAGGAAGAAGAACAGGCCGGTGTCAATCACCGATGCCACCAGCGAGCCAAAGAAGGGCGCCTTCCACCACGACAGTGTGCGCAAGCGGTTGAAGGCCACGATATCGAGCAGTTGCCCCATGATGAAGGCCACCCCGGAGGCGACAGCGATACGCCAGGGCGCCAGTGCCAGAGACACGATGACCGCAATGGAAAAGCCGATCCAGGCGACGCGTCGGGCCGCTTGCGCACCGACCGCTCGATTCGTCAGGTCGGTGACCAGGAAAGCGACGGGAAAAGTGAACGCACCCAAGGTTAGCCAGTCGTTGATCGGAAATTGCACCAGATAGTTGGAAGACACAATGACGATCAGCATGGCCAGAATCGGACGCCAAAGCTGCGCCAGGGTCGGCGCCGGAGAGGGGTTTACTTTATTCATGGCGCGCATTATCGCAGGCCCTTCGCCGCATTGCCGCGCCTGTCCCCGGGTTGCGCGCACACTCAAACTTGGCTCACTTTGCTCTAGACTCCTGCTCATGAAGGCTTACCGCGCATCCATTCTCTCGTTCGCTCCTGACCGCGAACCCGGACCTTGTGCGGTGCTGGAAGAAGACGGTCTGCTGGTGGTTGGGTCCGATGCTTCGGGCTGCCAGCGAGTGCAGGCGTGCGGGCCGTATCACCAGTTGAAGGCGCGTTTTCAGGCGGTGCCCACCGAGCATCTGCCCGGGCGCATCGTCGCGCCGGGCTTTGTTGACATGCACAACCATTTTGCGCAGACCAACGTCATTGGCTCACCCGCAGATGGTTTGCTGCCTTGGCTTGAGCACTACACTTTTCCTGAAGAACAACGTTTTTCATCGGCTCAGTACAGCGCCGAGGCGGCCCGGTTTTTTCTGGATGAACTGTTGCGCAACGGTATCACGACGGCGCTGACCTTTGCCACCTGCAGCACCGAGTCGGTCGAGGCCCTGTTCTGTGAGGCGCAGCAGCGCCGCATGCGACTGATCAGCGGCTTGTGCCTGATGGATCGCCATGCCCCGGCAGGTGTGCTCAACCGCGCCGCGCCCGACGGTTCACGCAATGCCTGCGAGCAAAGTCTGATGGATTCAGAGGCCTTGCTGCAAAAGTGGCATGGCAAAGACCGATTGGGTTACGCCATCACACCGCGCTTTGCGCCGAGTTGTAGCGACGAGCAGTTGCGTGGCGCGGGTGAGTTGGCGCATCGGTACCCGGAGGTCTGGATTCAGTCGCATGTGGCTGAAAACAGGGATGAAATCGCCTGGGCGCGTCAGCTGTTTCCGTCCTCGCGCAGTTACCTGGCGACTTACGCCGATGCCGGCTTGCTGCGCCGCCGCGCGGTTTACGCCCACTGCCTGCATTTTGACGATCAGGATCGAGCACTGATGCGCAGCAGCGGCGCGGTTGCGGCCGTCTGTCCGACCAGCAATCTGTTCCTGGGCAGTGGCTTCTTTGACTATGGGGCGGCTGATCGAGCCGGGCTCCAGTACGGCTTGGCCAGTGACGTCGGGGGTGGCACCAGCTTCAGTCCCTTTCATACCATGCTGGCGGCTTACTACGTGGCTCGCGAAGGCCAGGGCAAAGCAGGGCGGTCGCTCTCGCCACAGCAACTCTGGTGGCAACACACGGCGGGCGCTGCCAGGGCGCTGGGTCTGGACGGCGTCATAGGCAACCTGCAGCCAGGCTGTGAAGCTGATTTTGTGGTGCTCAATCCGCAGGCGACACCGCTGCTGGCACGCCGCAGCGCCCAAGCCAGCAGTCTTGATGAGCTTTTGTTCGCCATGATTGTGCTGGGCGACGATCGCCTGATCGAGAGAACCGTGATTTCGCAGGCGCAGGAGGCACTGTTTACAATCGACAGACCTTAGGAGTTGTGTCCCGATGAGCATCAAAAGCGATAGGTGGATTCGCCACATGGCCGAAACGACCGGCATGATTGAACCCTTCGAGCCGGGCCAGGTGCGTGAGCGCGATGGCCAGAAGATTGTCAGTTATGGCACCAGCAGCTATGGTTACGACATCCGCTGTGCACCTGAATTCAAGGTCTTTACCAATATCCACAGCACCGTGGTGGACCCCAAAAATTTCGATGAAAAGAGCTTTGTTGACTTCAACGACGAAGTCTGCATCATCCCGCCTAACAGCTTTGCACTGGCGCGCACCATGGAATATTTCCGGATTCCGCGCAACGTGCTGACCATTTGTCTTGGCAAGAGCACTTATGCACGCTGCGGCATCATCGTCAATGTCACCCCTTTTGAGCCGGAGTGGGAAGGCTTCGTCACGCTCGAATTCAGCAACACCACGCCCCTGCCAGCCAAGATCTATGCCGGCGAAGGTTGTGCCCAGGTGCTGTTTTTTGAAAGCGACGAAGTCTGCGAGACCAGCTACAAGGACCGTGGCGGCAAGTACCAGGGACAACGTGGCGTGACGCTGCCCAGGGCCTGAGCCCTGGATTGGAGGATAATGCGGGTTTGCCCCTAGTCCCAGGGAGCGCCGAGCTATCGGATTGATAGCACCATGAACTGGCTGTGAATGACCGATTTGACTTCTGACTTGACTCCTGAACCCCTGCCGATGGCTTTTGCCCAACTGCAACTGGCCGCGCCGCTGGCCCGTGCTGTGGCTGAGATGGGTTACGAGTCCATGACCCCGATCCAGGCGCAGGCCATTCCGGTGGTGTTGCAGGGTCGCGATGTGATGGGCGCAGCGCAGACCGGGACCGGCAAGACCGCTGCTTTTTCCCTACCCCTGCTGCAGCGCATGCTCAAGCATGAGAGCAGTTCGACTTCGCCGGCACGGCACCCGGTGCGCGCACTGGTGCTGTTGCCTACGCGGGAACTGGCCGACCAGGTGGCGCAGGCGATCAAGGACTACGCCAAGTACACGCTGCTGCGCAGTGCGGTGGTGTTTGGCGGCATCGACATGAAGCCCCAGACCATCGAGCTGAAAAAGGGCGTTGAGATTCTGGTTGCCACACCGGGGCGTCTGCTCGATCACATTGAGGCCAAGAACGCGGTACTGAACCAGGTCGAGTACGTGGTGCTGGATGAAGCGGACCGTATGCTGGACATTGGTTTTCTGCCCGATCTGCAGCGCATCCTGAGCTTCTTGCCCAAGCAGCGCACCACGCTGCTGTTTTCGGCCACGTTTTCACCCGAGATCAAGCGCCTGGCCAGCAGCTATCTGCAAAATCCGGCGACGATCGAGGTGGGTGGCTCCAACGGCACCGCTTCGACCGTTGAACAGCATTTTTACAGTGTCGGAGATGACGACAAGCGCCATGCGCTGCATCAGATTTTGAAGGCGCGCGCTATCAAGCAGGCCTTTGTCTTTGTCAACAGCAAACTGGGCTGTGCCAGGCTGGCCCGCTCGCTCGAGCGCGAAGGTCTCAAGACCACAGCATTGCATGGTGACAAGAGTCAGGACGAACGCCTCAAGGCGCTGGAATCCTTCAAGAAGGGCGAAGTGGATTTGCTGGTCTGCACCGACGTGGCAGCCCGCGGTCTGGACATCAAGGATGTGCCGGCGGTATTCAATTTTGATATTCCGTTCAACGCTGAAGATTACGTGCATCGGATTGGCCGCACCGGACGCGCCGGCGCTTTGGGCCTGGCGCTGAGTTTTGTCTCCAAGAGCGACGCCCGTCTGGTGGCTGATATCGAGAAATTGCTGAAAACAAAAATCGAGCTGGAGGCCGTCGAGTTTGACGAGGACGCGCCCGACATTCGACGCCAGGGCCGAATCAACGATGGCCGGCGCATGTACTCCCAACCGGTGCCGGATGATTCGCACCATGGCAGTCACCACCCGGGAGCGATCCGCGATGTGGCGCGTGAAGGGCAGTTTGCCAGACCCGTACCATCCCAGCGTCGCGACTACTCGCGACCGGCAGCCGTTGCGCGCGATCCGTTTTTTGACAAGCCCTACGAGGCGCCGGCAGCACCTGACGCAGCGCCCGCTTGGGACGCGACGGTCAGCCGGCATGGCGCCGGGCGCAGCATCTCGGCCAATATCAAATCGAAGCGCCGGGTGGCGGCGCTGTTCAAGTCCGAATAGCGCAGCGCTCAGCCCGGCTGCTGGGCCTGCTCACACTGGACCTGGATGAGTTCATGCGCCAGCACCCTGTCGTTTCCTGAACTCTTTGCGCCACCCAAGCGCAAGGCGCTCAGGCAGCCGCCCCAGACGCAGCCGGTGTCCAGTGACAGGACATCCGACCGGTCGAGCCAGCCCAAGGTTGACCAGTGTCCAAAAGCCAGCGTGATAGCGGCTGTTTGTCGCCCGGGTACGTCAAACCACGGCATGTAGCCGGGTGGCGCAGCGCTGCTGCCTTCCTTGCTGGCGAATTCCATGCGCCCGTGGGCGTCACAAAACCTCATTCGCGTCAGGCTGTTGACAATCACGCGCAGCCGGTCAGCGCCCGTCAGTGTGTCGCTCCAGGCATGGGGTTCGTCGCCGTACATCTGCTGCAGGAAGTCACCCAAGGCAGGGCCACGCAGAACAGCCTCCACCTCGGCCGCCAGCGCCAGTGTCTGGCTGGCACTCCAGCACGGCAGGACGCCGGCGTGAACCATCAGCAGATCGTGCCCGTCGATACTTCTGAGCATCGCCATCTGTTGCCAGCGCAGCCATTCGAGCATGGCATGACGATCCGGCGCCTCCAGAATGTTGTTCAAAGTGTCGTGCCGACCGGGCTTGCGCACGCCCTGTGACAAGGCCAGCAGATGCAGGTCATGGTTGCCTAGCAGGCACTGCGCGGCGGAACCATAAGCCATCAGACGACGCAGCACGCCGGCGGAGTCAGGTCCGCGATTGACCAGGTCGCCGAGCAGGTAGAGCGTGTCGCGACTGGCGGAGAAAGAAATTTCATCGAGCAGACGCTGCAACGCGCTATTGCAGCCCTGAACGTCGCCAATGAGGTAGAGTGCCATGGTGTTCATTTTCGCTCCTCGTCCATGGATTTCCTGCTGATTGTTTTTCTGACCCTGCTCAACGGCGTATTTGCGATGTCGGAACTGGCGTTAGCCGCAAGCCGGAAAACAAGGCTCAATCTGATGGCTGAGTCTGGCGACAAGGGTGCACAGGCGGCGCTCACCCTGCTGGGTAACCCGAACCAGTTCCTGTCGACCGTGCAGGTCGGTATTACTTCGATCGGTGTTCTCAACGGCATCGTCGGTGAGGCCGCATTCAGCGACGGTGTTGCTGCCTGGCTGCATGGTTTCGGCGTCGCCGACAAGCCGGCCGCTATTTCGGCGACCGCCCTGGTAGTGACACTGATCACCTTCACCACCATCATTTTTGGCGAGTTGGTGCCCAAGCGCATTGGCCAGCTGTATCCGGAGCGGGTGGCACGCTGGGTCTCCCGACCCATGCTGTGGCTGGCAACGGCCGCCAAACCCTTTGTGCGCTTGCTCTCCGGTACCACCGCCATCGTGCTCAAGCTGTTGCGCATTGATACTAGCGCAGCGCGTCCGGTGACGGAAGAGGAAATCAGCGCCAGTCTGGAGGAGGGGGTGGACGCCGGCGTGATCGAGCAGCATGAGCATCAGATGGTGCAAAACGTGTTTCAACTCGATGACCGACCCTTGACCTCGTTGATGGTGCCGCGCACCGATGTGCAGTGGCTTGATGCCTCCAGTTCGGTGGCGCAAAGTCTGGCGTGGGTAGGCGGCAGTGGCCCTGCTGGGGCACACTCGTGGTACCCGGTGTGCCGCGGCTCGCTCGATGAGGTGATTGGCGTGATCAGTGTTGCCCGATTGCTGCAACTGGGTTCTCAAACGCTCGATAGTCTGGAGGCCTTCGTCACACCGGCCACCTTTGTCCCGGAGACCTTGAGTGGCATGGAGTTGCTGGAACAGTTTCGCGCCAAGGCGGGCCGCTTCGTGTTTGTGGTGGACGAATATGGTGTTGTGCAAGGTACCTTGACACCGCGCGATCTGCTGGAAGCCATTACCGGTGAATTGCAACCCGGCGCGCAGGTGGACGCGTGGGCGACGCGGCGCGACGACGGCAGCTGGCTGCTTGATGGCTTGATGCCGGTGGGTGAACTCAAGGTCCGCCTGGATCTCGAAGAACTGCCGGAGGAGGAGCGGGGTCGCTACAACACGGTCGCCGGTTTGCTGATGTCGGTGTCGGGGCATTTGCCAGAGGTCGGCGAGCGAATCGAGTGTGCCGGCTGGCGGTTTGAAGTGCTGGATCTGGACCGCAAGCGCATTGACAAGGTGATGGCAAGCCGACTTGCTAGCTAGCTGATGCTTGATGACCGTCAAGGCATTAGGGGGGAGATAGCCTGATACTGCCCGTAACCGAAGGAGGTTATGCCATGTTCAAACACATACTTGTTCCAGTGGATGGTTCATCGACAGCACAGTTGGCAGTGGAGAAGGCGATTGGTCTGGCCAAAGCTTTTGACAGCCGCGTCACAGCGATCTTTGTCATCGATCCTTATCCATTTACCGGTGTCGGCACTGATTTCGCCTACGGCCAGGCCGAGTACCTGAGTGCCGCTACGGCGGAGGCCAATGCCGCCATCAAAGCTGCCAAGACCGCGTTTGAGCAGGCTGGCGTCAGCGTTGGTACTTCCGTGATTGAATCTCACGCCGCCTGGCGCGGTGTGGTCGAGGCGGCGGCGTCGCTGCAAGCCGATCTGATTGTCATGGGCTCGCACGGCCGCAGTGGCCTGGAAAAGCTTGTGTTGGGTAGCGTCACGCAAGCCGTCCTGTCGCACACCCAGCTACCCGTGCTGGTGGTGCGCGACTGAACTCAGCTGCCTAGCCGCACTGCCCGACGTAGCCGCAGGCGGTGCAGAAATCGCAACCGTCTTTGTGAATGACGGTTGGGTTGCCGCACTCCGGGCAGACTTTGCCGGCCATGGTGCTGGGCGCTTCATGATTCTTGGGCGCATCGAGCACGCCCATCTCGCGTAGCGGCAAACCTTCTTCATCGAGGATGCCCAGCATGGCGTAGCGGTGAATGATGAGGCGCGCAATATAGGCAACCGTTGAAGGCCAGGTCTGTTGACGGCGCTCGCCATGCGGCAAGCCCGGCACAAAAGCCATGAAATGACCCAGCGGCTCGGCATAGTTGAGCAACTT
This sequence comes from Comamonadaceae bacterium, assembly GCA_037132975.1. Classification (GTDB taxonomy): domain Bacteria; phylum Pseudomonadota; class Gammaproteobacteria; order Burkholderiales; family Burkholderiaceae_C; genus Rhodoferax. The sequence goes on along the minus strand of JBAXOZ010000034.1, from coordinate 11,944 downwards.
GCGCAGTTTCATGCCGATCCAGGCCGGATCAATGACACGCATATCGAGGGACAACAGTCGCGCCAGGCCATCGAGCGCTCGTGGATAGTTACCGGAAAATCCGACCGCGCAAGGACGCGTCACGATGACGCCGTCGTGGCCCGGCAGGTTGACCTCTTTCAGAGTCACGGTGAAGGATTCGCCGGTGGCTGGGTTGTCCACGTCAACCGCCCAGGCCAGCGTTCCCGATGGGCCGGTCTGGGGCTCACCGCGGCTGAACATGGCGTCCATCACGGGCGTCGGTATTTGCGTGTCCGCGCCTGCCAGCGCCTTGAGTTGATCACAGCGCCAGCGGATCACCGCCGCTGTGGCGGCGACGACGCCAGGGAACAGGCGTTTTTCACCGTGCGGCGGAAACGGCATTTCAAAAGAATGCTCTTCGGCCACCGTGGCCAGGGCGTCGAGTTTGAGTTGCAGCCAGGCCGGGTCGTTCGCGCGCAGGTCCATCGACAGCGTCTTGGCCAGGGCGCCCAGGCCTCGTGGCTGGTCGGTGCCGTTGACCCAGACTTCGAAGGGCTTGGGTGCACCACCTTCTTCGGGCGCGAGTTCGCCGACAAACAGGGCGAAGTCGCCGAACGGGTGATGCACCATGAAGGTCCAGGCCGGGTTGCCACCAGGCAAAGCGGGCCGGCTTGGCCAGCGCAGCGAGGACAGTACCGGAACGGGCAGCCGCTCCAGCGCCAGCCGGTGGTTGGTGCCTTCAATCTGTAGCGGTGTGGTGGCAGCGGGCGTGGTCGTTGGCGTCACACTCAGCACGGAACCCAGGATGGAGTTGGGCCGGTAGGTGGCGAGACCTTTCAGGCCTGACTGCCAGGCTTCCATGTAGAGGTGTTGAAACTCGGCATAGGGGTAGTCGGCCGGTACATTGACGGTCTTGGAAATCGCTGTATCGATAAACGGCGCCACCGCAGCCACCATGGCCTCGTGTGCCTGCGCGCTCATCTCCAGGGCGGTCACGAAGGCGGACGTCAGGGGGGTGTCTTCGCCAAACAGGTGGCGATACAGGCGCCATGCGTGATCCTCGACTGCATATTCCTTGAAACTACCGTCCATCATGCGTTTCTTGCGTGTGTAGGTCCAACTGAAGGCGGGTTCGATGCCGTTGCTGGCATTGTCTGCAAAAGCCAGGCTGATGGTGCCGGTCGGTGCGATCGAGAGCAGGTGCGAGTTGCGCAGACCATGCGCGCGCACGCGCTCCTTGAGCGCTGGCGACAAACGCGAGGCAAAGGTCTGGCCACTGAGGTAGAGGTCGGCATTGAAGAGAGGGAAAGCGCCGCGCTCACGCGCCAGTTCAACTGATGCGTCGTAGGCGGTGTCGCGCATCAGCTCCGAAATCTGGCGTGCCATGTCGCGTGCTTCCGGCGTGTCGTAACGCAAGTTCAGCATCACCAGTGCGTCGCCCAAACCGGTGTAACCCAGGCCGACGCGACGTTTGCTGCGTGCCTCTTCCTGTTGTTGCGGCAGTGGCCAGACGGTCACGTCCAGCACGTTGTCGAGCATGCGTGTCGCAACACGGGCTACCTCGGCAAAGGCGGCTTGGTCAAATTGGGCGTTCTCTTCAAACGGGTTGTTGATGAAGCGGGTCAGGTCAATCGAGCCCAGGCAGCAGCAGCCGTAGGGCGGCAGGGGCTGCTCGGCGCAAGGGTTGGTGCTGGCGATGGTCTCGCAGTAGGAAAGGTTGTTGTCGCGATTGATATGGTCCAGAAACAGCACGCCGGGCTCGGCATGGTCGTAAGTCGAGCGCATGATCTGATCCCACAAATCGCGTGCCTGCAACTTGCGGTAGATCCACATGCCGCTGCCTTTTTCCTGGTAGGCGCCAGCGGCCTTTTGCGCAGCGCCGGGCTCGGCACGGTGCACCAGGGTGAACTCGCTATTTTGCTGAACTGCTGCCATGAAGGCGTCGCTGATGCCCACCGAAATATTGAAGTTCTTCAGGTCGCCCGTGTCCTTGGCGTGAATGAACTCTTCGATGTCAGGATGGTCGCAGCGCAGGACACCCATTTGTGCACCACGCCTGGCGCCAGCGGATTCGACGGTCTCGCAGGAACGGTCGAAGACGCGCATATAGCTTACCGGACCGGAGGCGCTGCTTTGGGTGCTGCCGACCCAGGCGCCACGCGGCCGGATGCGCGAAAAATCGTAACCAACGCCGCCGCCCCGGCGCATCGTCTCCGCGGCCTCGGTCAGGGCGGTGTAAATGCCGGGATGTCCGTCTTCCAGGTGTGCAATGGCGTCACCAACCGGCTGCACGAAGCAGTTGATCAGCGTGGCCGCCAGATCGGTGCCTGCCGCTGACTGGATGCGACCAGCCGGCAGGAAGCCGTTTTGCAGGGCCTGCAAGAACTTGGCCTCCCATTGTTTTCGCTGCTCCGGGGCTTCCGCGGCCGCCAAAGCGCGAGCGACACGCTGGTTGACATCCAGAATAGTCTTCTCGTCTCCCTTGCCATACTTTTCAAGGAGAACTTCCTCGCTGATTTGCTGCGGCGCCAGCGCCAGCGCTGGTTTTGTTCTTTCGGGTGTTTTTTGCGACATGACTTGGTTTCTTGAGGTCTGGGCTGAAATATCAGGGCTTGCAGTGAGAGCGTCCTGGAGGCGACGATCTGGTTAAATTCTCAAAATTATTGTACACGTGGAACCACTACCGGTAGTGTTTCCACGACTATATATCCACTACATTTAGTGTGTGTACGGGAATTACCCTGACGGCACTGCAGCCCTGACAGATCAGGCAGTACGCTCAAAAATGGCCGCAATGCCCTGGCCGCCACCGATGCACATGGTGACCAGTGCATAGCGACCACCGATGCGCTCCAACTCGTACAGCGCCTTGACGGTGATCAAGGCGCCGGTGGCGCCAATCGGGTGCCCGAGCGATATACCCGATCCATTCGGGTTGACCTTGGCGGGATCGAGCCCGAGATCACGGCTGACGGCGCAGGCCTGTGCGGCAAAGGCTTCGTTGGCCTCAATCACGTCCAGGTCCTTGACCGTCAGGCCGGCCTTCTTGAGCGCCAGTTGACTCGCGGGAACCGGGCCAATGCCCATGTACTTGGGGTCGACACCGGCATGGGCATAGGCGACCAAGCGCGCCATCGGCTTCAGGCCGCGTGCTTTGGCGGTGGCGGCTTCCATCAGGACCACGGCTGCGGCGGCGTCGTTGATGCCGGAGGCATTACCAGCCGTGACGGTGCCGTTTTCTTTCAGAAATGCCGGTTTGAGTTTGGCCATGTCTGCGAGCGAGCAGTTGGGGCGGAAATGTTCGTCGGTCGCGTAGGCGATGTCGCCCTTCTTGCTCTTGAGCATGACGGGCATGATCTGTGACTTGAAGTAGCCCGCTTCGGTGGCGCGCTGGGCCCGTTGGTGGCTCTCCACCGCAATCGCGTCCTGCTCTTCGCGCGTGATGCCCCACTTGGCAGCGATGTTCTCGGCAGTCACACCCATATGAATGGTCTGGAACGGGTCGTGCAAGGCGCCCACCATCATGTCGATCATTTTGGTGTCACCCATGCGGGCGCCCCAGCGCATGTTCAGGCTGGCAAAGGGTGCGCGGCTCATGTTTTCGGCACCGCCCCCAATGGCAATGTCAGCGTCACCGAGCAAGATGGACTGACTGGCCGAGATAATCGCCTGCAGACCGGAGCCGCACAGGCGATTCACGTTGAAGGCGGGTGTCTCTTCAGAGCAACCACCCTTGACCGCTGCCACGCGCGACAGGTACATGTCTTTCGGCTCGGTATTGACGACGTGGCCAAAGACCACATGACCGACTTCGGTGCCGACCACACTGGCGCGCGCCAGCGACTCACGTACCACCTGCGCCGCCAGTTCGGTCGGGGCAATGTCTTTCAGACTGCCACCATAGGTACCAATAGCGGTGCGCACTGCACTGACGACGACGACTTCACGGTTCATGAAAAGCTCCTGGGTTAAAAAGATGATAGGGCAGACGACATCTTACCGGCCTGCTACTGGTGGCTCGGTTGGTGCCATTTCGTGCAGATTGCTCAAATCGATCAGCGCCGACAAGACTTCCTGTTTGAAGCCGACTCTGTTTCTGCCGACGCCATCGCCGCCGTCGAATACCAGTTGCCTGATGTAGTCAAGGCACTCCTGGTGTCCCCACAGGACAAGGATAATCTTGACGATGTGCTCATGCTGCGCCCTGATCACTTCAAGTTGATAGTCGAGGCGGGCCTGTTTGGGCTGTTCGTGCAGCGGTGTTGGCCGCGTCTCCAGATGCTCTTCGGTGTAGCTGATGACGGGGAATCCGGAAACGTCGCTGCTTGTTGGCATGGCTGGTCTGCTTATTTCTGATGAGGGTCAGTATCGTGGATTCTTCAGCCGGGTGCAAAACACGCCGCCGAAGTGCTCTGTCAGGTCTGCGGGCCCAGCGGCAGTTCAACATGGCTGTCGAGTCCGCTGATGCCAATGACGGACTCGCGGTTGATCAGTTTGATACTGCCCCCCAGCGCCTGCACAATTTCGTGGCTGATGGCCAGACCCAGCCCGGACCCCGAGCGCACTTCACCTGATGAAAAGGGCTGAAACAGGCGTTCGCGCAATTCACCTGAAATGCCCGGTCCACTGTCGCCGATGACCAGGCTCGCACGGTCGGCATCGCAAGTCAGGTGCACACTGAGTGTTCCATTCGCCGGCGAGTGGACGATGGCGTTGTGAAGGAGGTTGCGCGAGAGCTCGCGTAGCATCCAGTCGTGGGTTCGGATCCATGCCGCCTCGGTCGAAATTTCGAAATCGAGGTCTTTTTCTGCGATCAAGGGAGACATGTCGATGGCCAGTTCGCGCAGCACCTGGGCCCAGTCAACACTGCTGTCAGGTGCTTGCTGGACCAACTGCGCCACTTTGGCCAGCGACAGCATCTGGTTGGCCAGGCCGGTGGCGCGCTGCACCGTGTCATTGATCTCGTGCAGTGCTTGCAGTGCGTCCAGGTCGCCGCGCAAAGCGGACTGCACCTGAACCTTCAACACTGCCAGTGGGGTGCGCAACTGGTGTGAGGCGTCGCGCACAAAGCGCTTCTGGTGTTCCAGCAAGTGCTGCAGACGACTCATGATGTTGTTGGTGGCTTCAATCAGGGGGATCAGTTCGCGTGGCGCATCTGCCGCCTGCAAAGGGGTCAGGTCGCCATCAGGGCGCGCTTGCAACTGTGCGCTCAGACGACGCACCGGTCGGGTCGCGCGCTGCACCACCACAATCACAACCAGCGCAATGATGGACACCAGAGCCAGTTGCCGCAACAAGGTATCGATCAGGATCTGGCGTGCCAGTGTGTGACGCAATTCCAGTGTCTCGGCGACTTGCACGACCGCCATCGCGCGCGCCTGGTTCATGGCCACCGGTTGCAGCAGCACCGCGACGCGCACCCGATCACCCTGATACACAGCATCGTAAAAATCCACCAGGGCTGCATAGGGTCCGCGATCGGGCAACTCCCCTTGCCACGCTGGCAAGGCGCTGAAGCCGTCGATCAGTTCACCCTGGAGGTTGGAAATCCGGTACACCATTCGGCTGCGGTTATCCGCTTCGAAAGCTTCCAGGGCAAAGTACGGTACGGTGGCGCGCAAGCGGGCAGCGGCCCCCACACCATCGGCTGTAATGTGCTCGCCGATCGACTTGGCTGAAGCCAGTAGCGTGCGGTCGTAGGCCGTGTTGACGGCTGCCAATGCCTGGCGGTACAGGCTGACGGTGTCGACCACGGTGAACAGACTGATCGGCAGCAGGATGCCAATCAGCAGGTAACGGCGTAGTGAGACTGTTTTCACGTCGGCATTTTCAGCAGATAGCCCAGTCCGCGCAGGGTCATGAGTTTGGCACCGGTTGGCACCAACTTTTTGCGCAATCGGTAGGCTACAACCTCGACCGCCTCGAATTGCACCTCCGCTGCGCCGGGAAACACCGAGTCAAACAACTTCTCCTTGGTAACGGCGTGACCGGGGCGTGCCAACAGGGTTTTGAGCAATGCCAACTCGCGGGGTGTCAGCTCCAGAATCTGGTCCTGGTGGTAAATCGCACCGCTATCTTTGTCATAGCGCAAAGTGTGGGTGTCGCGCTGGGTTGACGAGTCCGTCATGCTGTCGGCGTGACGGCGGTGCAGTGCGCGCAAGCGCGCTTCGAGTTCGTCAAGGTCAAACGGCTTGACCAGATAGTCATCCGCACCGGTGTTGAGTCCGATCACCCGGTCGCCCACTGTACCGCGCGCGGTCAGGATCAGCACCGGTGTCAACAGGCCTTCCTGCCGCGCCTGCTCCAGAATCTGCAAGCCATCGCGTCCCGGCAGGGTCAAGTCGAGCAACACGACATCGGGTTGGCCGGCCCGCCAGCGACCCACAGCGGCGCGGCCATCGGCGCACACTTCGATCTCCCAACCCACTCGGGTGAGGGTACGCAGCAGGGTCGTGTGCAAGGCAGTGTCGTCTTCTACCAGAAGCAGCTTCATGGGTCACACCATAGCATCTTGCAAGTTGCAGCCAGAAGCGAGGCATTGGTAGTTTCCCTAGTATCTGTGGACAGCCGCTTGACAGCCTGCAGGTGCATCATCACGCTCGTGACAAAACCCACAGGAGAACTTTGATGCGTCGCGATACCTTCCTCAAATCCATGGCAGCTTTGGCTGCAACCGGTGGTCTGCCGCTGTCAGCGCTGGCCGCCAACAACATCAAGATGATGATTCCGGCCAACCCCGGCGGTGGCTGGGACACGACCGGACGCGCGCTTGGCAAGGCGCTGCTGGACGCCAAAGTGGCTGACACAGTCCTTTACGAAAACAAGGGTGGCGCTGCCGGTGCGCTGGGTTTGGCCCAGTTCGTCAATGCCAGCAAGGGCGACCCGAACGCGATCATGGTGATGGGTGCCGTGATGCTGGGCGGCATCATCACCGGAAAGCCGGCCGTGAACTTGAGCACAGCCACTCCGCTGGCGCGACTGACCAGCGAGTACAACGCGTTTGTGCTGCCAGCCAACTCGCCGTTCAAGAGCATGAAAGACGTGGTTGAACAATTCAAGAAGGATCCCGGCAGCGTCAAGTGGGGCGGCGGTTCACGCGGTTCCACAGAGCATATTGCAGCGGCCATGATTGCGCGCGAAGTCGGCGTCGATGCCACCAAGGTGAACTATGTGGCGTTTCGGGGCGGCGGTGAGGCTACGGCTGCCATCCTGGGGGGCAATGTGACGATTGGGGGCGGTGGTTACAGTGAGTTGTCGGAGTACATCGAGGCTGGCAAGATGAAAGGCATCGCCGTGACCTCGGGCACACGGCTCAAGGGTGTGAATATTGCAACACTCAAGGAGCAGGGCATCAACGTCGAAATTGGCAACTGGCGTGGCGTCTACGGTGCACCCGGCATCACGCCGGCGCAGCGCAAGGCACTGACGGACATGCTGCTCAAAGCGGCCAAGTCGAAATCGTGGGCTGAGGCACTGGAGAAGAACAGCTGGACGGCGGCTGTGCTGTCGGGCCCGGAATTCGAGAAGTTTGTCGACGATGACTTTGCGGCCCTGCGCGCCACCATGGTCAAGGCCGGCATGGTCTGAACGAACGGGCACAGCACATGAATCAGCACACTACCGTCGCGCCGTCAACGCGTCTGCAGTCAATCGTTGGCGGCGGCGTGATCGTGCTGGCGCTCGGGCTGGCGGCGGGCGCGGTCAGCATTCCCTCGAATGCTGGCTACGCCGGTGTCGGCCCGAATTTCTTGCCATGGCTGGTCGCCGTAGCGTTGTTACTGTGTGGTGCCTTCATGGTCTACGAGGCGCGTACCGGTGGCTTTCGTGATATGGAGGAGCCCACCGGTGACGGCGCGCCCTACTGGGGTGGTTTTGTCTGGATGTCAGCCGGCTTGCTGGCCAACGCCGCCTTGATTACGACCATCGGGTTTATTTTCAGCTGTGCACTGTGCTTTGTGCTGGCGGCGCGCGGTTTGCGCAATGCTCAGGGGCAGTCCGCAAGAGGGCTCAAACCCTGGTTGAGTGACACCGTGACCGGCCTGCTGATTGCAGCGCCGGTGTACTGGATGTTTACGCAATTCCTGGCCATCAATTTGCCCGGACTGACACAAGGCGGGTGGCTCTGATGGACATCTGGAACCAGCTTTTGCAAGGCTTCATGACGGCGGGTACGCCGGTCAACCTGTTGTGGGCCTTTGTCGGCTGCGCCTTGGGTACCGCCGTGGGTGTGCTGCCCGGCATTGGTCCGGCGACCGCCGTGGCCATGCTGCTGCCCATCACCGCCAAGGTAGATGCGACCGCCTCCATGATCTTCTTCGCCGGCATTTACTACGGCGCCATGTATGGCGGCTCGACCACCTCCATCCTGCTCAACACGCCCGGTGAGACGGCCAGCATGGTCACGGCCATGGAAGGCAACAAGATGGCCAAGAGCGGCCGCGCTGGCGCCGCGCTGGCGACATCGGCCATTGGCTCCTTCGTGGCGGGCACCATTGCCACCGTGCTGGTGACGCTGTTCGCGCCGGTGGTAGCGGACTTTGCTGTCAAACTGGGCCCGCCTGAATACTTTATGCTGATGCTGTTGGCATTCACCACGGTCAGCGCGGTGCTGGGGCAGAGCGCGGTGCGCGGTTTGACGGCCCTCTTTGTGGGGCTGGCCGCGGGACTTGTCGGCATGGACCAGATCACCGGCCAGGCGCGCTATACCGGCGGCGTGCCGGAACTGCTCGACGGCATCGAGATCGTGCTGGTGGCGGTCGGACTGTTCGCGGTGGCGGAGGCCTTGCACGCGGTTCTGTTTGAAGGCAAGGTGGTCGAGCACGAAAACAAGATGAGCCGGGTCAGCATGACGCGCGAGGACTGGCGTCGCTCGATTCCGGCCTGGCTGCGCGGCACGGCGATTGGGGCGCCTTTTGGCTGCATTCCTGCCGGGGGTACCGAGATACCTACTTTTCTGAGCTACGCGGCTGAGAAGAAGTTGGCCAAGGGCAGCAACCTGGCCGAATTTGGTACCAAGGGTGCGATCGAAGGCGTTGCCGGTCCCGAGGCCGCCAACAACGCCACCGTGACTGCCGCCCTGATTCCCTTGCTGACGCTGGGCATTCCGGTGTCCAACACCACGGCGATCCTGCTCGGTGCGTTCCAGAACTATGGAATCCAGCCCGGGCCGCAGTTGTTTACCAGTTCGGCGGCCCTGGTCTGGGCCCTGATCGCATCGCTGTACATCGGCAACGTCATGCTGCTGGTTCTGAATTTGCCGTTGGTGGGTATGTGGGTGAAACTGCTGAAGGTGCCCAAGCCGCAGCTCTACGCCGGCATCCTGATTTTTGCCACGGTGGGAGCCTATGGTATGCGCCAAAGCGCCTTCGACCTGTTCCTCTTGTATGCCATCGGTGTGCTCGGCCTCGTGATGCGGCGCTTCAATTTCCCGACGGCACCGGTGGTGGTCGGCATGATCCTGGGTCCGCTGGCAGAAGCGCAGTTCCGCAATGCCGTCTCGATCGGCGAAGGCAGTGCCATGGTGTTTCTGCAACGGCCGATGTCACTGGCCCTGCTGCTGGTGGTGCTGGCAGTGCTGGTGCTGCCGCGCTTGCTCAGACGGCGCGCACCGGCGCTGCTCTGAGTTTCCCAGAAGCCGCCCCTGCCGAAGGGCGGGTGTGGGCAAGCTAACATCTGGCCATGCAAGCGCCCGACTCACTGCCACGCGACGCCCAGAGCATTCTGGAACTGGCAGCACGTTCCATGTTCGACCTGTTCGCCAACGCCAGCGAGGGCATGATGTTGGTGGACCGGCAGGCCAGGGTGGTCTGGATCAACGAGCAGTACAAGCGCTTCCTGCCGGCTCTGGGTTTTGATCGGGTGGAGGATTTTGTCGGACACCCGGTGGCCGCCGTCGTGCAAAACACCCAGATGCACCAGGTGCTGGAGAGCGGCAAACCGATTCTGATCGACTTGCTGACCAATCGCGCAGGCACCTTTGTCGTCAGCCGCATTCCTTTGCGTGACAGTGGGGGAGAGGTGATTGGCGCTTTGGGCATCGTGCTTTTTGACCACGCCGAAACCAGTCTGCAACCGTTGGTTGGCAAGTTTGCCCTGCTGCAGCGTGATCTGGACGACGCGCGGCGTGAACTGGCCAGTCAACGCAACAGCGAGCGCGCCGGCCAGCGCCAGTCGCGCTACACCTTTGCCAGCTTTGTGGGCGCCAGTCCTGCAGCGGTGGAAGTCAAGCGCCAGGCGCGCCGCGCCGCGCAGACTTCAAGCACCGTGCTGCTGCTGGGTGAAACCGGTACCGGCAAGGAACTGCTGGCGCATGCGATTCACGCCTCCTCGTCTCGTTCAGACCGGCCCTTTATCAGCCTGAACATCGCCGCCGTGCCAGACACCTTGCTGGAAGCTGAATTTTTTGGCGTGGCGCCGGGCGCCTACACGGGGGCGGACCGCAAGGGGCGCGAGGGCAAGTTCCGGTTGGCGCATGGTGGTACGCTGTTTCTGGACGAGATTGGTGACATGCCGCTGGCCTTGCAGGCCAAACTGCTGCGTGCCTTGCAGGAGGGTGAAATTGAACCGCTCGGGTCAAACCAGCTGATTCCCTTTGATGCCCGGGTGATCGCGGCCACTTCACGCGATCTGGGCCGGCTGGTGCGCGAGGGCAACTTTCGCGAAGATCTTTTTTATCGCCTCAACGTGCTGCCGATACGCGTTCCGCCACTGCGTGAACGGCGTGAAGACATGGTGGCCTTGGTCGAGGTGCTGGGCGAGGATATGGCCCTGCGCAATGGCCAGCAGCCGCCCGAACTCAGCCCGGACGCCTTGGCGCTGCTTTGCGCGCAGGTCTGGCGCGGCAACATCCGGGAACTGCGCAACGTGCTGGAGCAGGCCATGATGCGCAGCGACTCCAATCACATTACAGCGCTGCACCTGGAACTGGTACTGCGTGAATCGGGCGTTGAACAGTTGGCACCGGCGCCGATCAGGGCGGCGCCCGGTCCGACTGAAGTTGCGACTGCGCCCAGCGTCTTGCCGCTGGCTGATCAGGTGGCAGAACTCGAGCGCAAGGCGATTGCGCTTGCCGTGACTGCAACGCGTGGAAACAAGGTGGCGGCGGCGCAAATGCTCGGTATTTCCCGCGCCAAGCTGTACGACCGATTGAGCAAAAATGCCTGATAGTCAGTCACATGACTGAATCGAAGACACTTTAAGTGTCTGATAGTTATACATATCGCGATCCAATTCACTTTAGACCCATAGAATCAAGCACTTGTAATTTGGCACGTTTGGTGCATCATCATTCCTTGAATCGTTTACCACAACAGGAGATAGCTATGTTTCGTCGTACTTGGGTTGCGGGCACCGCACTGACTGCAGTGGCCATGGCCTGCGCTCTGGCATCGCCAATGGTTCTTGCTCAGTCCAAAGAAATCAAGATCGCCCATATTTACAGCAAGACCGGACCACTGGAAGCCTATGGCAAGCAAACGGCGACCGGCTTCATGATGGGGCTGGACTACGCGACGGGCGGCACGATGATGATCGGAGACAAAAAGCTGGTCGTGATTGAAAAAGACGATCAGGGCAAGCCCGATCTGGGCAAGTCGCTGCTGGCTGCGGCCTACTCGGACGACAAGGCTGATCTGGCCGTGGGGCCGACCTCGTCCGGTGTGGCGCTCGCCATGTTGCCGATTGCCGAAGAGTACAAAAAGATCCTGCTGGTCGAGCCGGCAGTGGCCGATTCAATCACTGGCGAAAAGTGGAACAAATACATCTTCCGTACCGGGCGCAACAGTTCGCAGGATGCCATTTCCAACGCGGTGGCGCTTGACAAGCCAGGCACGGTGATCGCCACGCTGGCGCAGGACTACGCTTTTGGTCGCGATGGCGTCAAGGCTTTCAAGGATGCGATCAAGAAAGCCAAGCTGGTGCACGAAGAGTACCTGCCGACCAGCAC
>JBAXOZ010000033.1:0-20301 GCA_037132975.1 Comamonadaceae bacterium | reverse complement strand
CTCCAGCGCCGTGCCAGCCAGGCGCTGTAGTGGATCAGGCGCAAGGTACGCAGGGGTTCAATCAAAGCCGTCTCGCGCCGGTCAAATTCCCGAAACTGTTCATAGCCGTCGACCAGGGCACCGAGTTGGCGCGTGCGCTGCTGGCGGTCACCACTGAGCAGCATCCACAAGTCCTGCACTGCCGGGCCGCTGCGGGCATCGTCGAGATCCACAAAATGTGGCCCCGGTCCGCTGGCGGCGGGAGACTCCAGTGGTGTCCACAAGATGTTGCCAGGATGGCAATCACCATGCAGGCGAATCTGCCGGATCGGTTCCGCATCGGAGTCCTGGCGACGCTGTGACGGCGCCAGGCAGGGGTAGGCCGCAATCAAGTCAAGCGCCTGCTCAGCCACTTTGGCCCAGGCCGACTGAACGTCCAGCGGCACCATGTCATGCGCCAGCAGCCAGTCTCTTGAATCGGTGCCGAAACTCTGCAGGGTCAGCGCCGGTCGGGTGGCAAAGGGTCTGGCCGCCCCCACCGCATGGATGCGCGCCAGAAAACGCCCTATCCACTCCAGCACGTCGGGATCATCGAGTTCCGGAGCGCGACCGCCACGACTCGGGCTGACGCTGAAAGCGAAGCCACCAAAGTAATGCAAGGTTCTGCCTTCGAGCACCAGCGGACCGATGACAGGGATTTCAGCGGCCATCAGTTCGGCTGAGAAAGCGTGCTCTTCCAGGATCTGCAATTCGCTCCAGCGCTGCGGTCGATAGAACTTGGCCACCACCACCGGACCGTCCTCCAGATGCAGTTGATAGACCCGGTTCTCGTAGGAACTCAGCGCCTGCTGGCGCCCGTCACCATACAGACCAACGCTGGCCAGTGCGTCCATGACGACATCGGGGGTCAGAGTCTGATACGCGTGGGGCCCGGTGTCAGACATTGCTGTTGGCGCGCACTTCTTCGATGCTGGTCAGTCCGCTTAACACCTTGTGAATACCGTCCTGGCGTAGTGTGCGCAATGAGCCATGCTGCATGGCCTCGAACTGGAGCTGGTCAGGCCGGTCACCTGTCTGAATGAGTCGGCGCAACGCCGGCGTTACCATCAATAATTCGTGCATGCCAACGCGACCGTTGACGCCAGTGCTCTGGCAATGACTGCAGCCCGGCGCACTGTAGTGCGTCAGCCGTCCGTCGTGACCATACTCAGCAAGCCACTCCTGGCGTACCGACTCGCGCTGCGGTCGCAACGCTTCGGGAAACGAATGCAGGTAGTCATCCAGCAATTCATGAATGACCGCATCGCTGGCCTCCTGGGCGGTGCGGCACTCCGGGCACATCCTTCGCACCAGACGCTGCGCCAATACCGCCAGCAGAGAGTCGGCAAAATTGAAGGGATCCATCCCCATGTCGATCAAGCGGGTGACGGTCTCGGCAGCGCTGTTCGTATGCAAGGTAGACAGTACCAAATGCCCGGTCAGCGAGGCTTCAATGGCAATCTGCGCTGTTTCCTTGTCCCGGATTTCGCCCACCATGATGACGTCCGGGTCGGCTCGAAGGAAGGATCTCAGCGCCTTGGCAAAAGTCCAGTCAATCTTTGAATTCACCTGGACCTGACGCAAATCGGGTTGCGTTATTTCGATCGGATCCTCAGCGGTCCAGATCTTGCGCTGCGGCGTGTTCAAAAAGCCCAGAACCGAGTGCAGTGTGGTGGTCTTGCCCGAACCCGTTGGCCCGACACACAGCACCATGCCGTAGGGACGACTGACGGCTGCACGCAGTTGCGTCAGATTCGAGGCAGACAGGCCGAGTCGATCCATCCCGATCGGCTTGGCTGATGAAAGCAGCCGCATCACGATGTCTTCGAGTCCACCCGAGGTCGGGATCGTGGCGATGCGCAACTCGATCTTGTGCCGGTTTGAAAATTTCGCGAAATCGATCTTGCCGTCCTGCGGCTTGCGGCGCTCGGAGATATCCAGATCGGCCATGATCTTCAGCCGTGCGGTCAGGGCGGCCCGGTAGGTGTGCGGCAACTCCAGGTAATGCGACAGCACGCCATCCTTGCGAAAGCGGATGCGGGTCTTGGTGCGTCCGGGATGCGTTTCAACGTGAATATCGGAGGCGCCACGGTTGTAGGCCTCGATGATCATGGTGTTGATCAGGCGCACCAGGGTGTTGTCAGACTGCTCGATCTGACTTTCAGCCTCCTCATGATCGCCCTGCGACAACTCCATTGACTGCAGCAACTCCGTGCTGCTGGTCAACTCTTCCTGCAGGCTTTCCGGACTTTGCTGGGACGCGGCAAAGGGGCTGTTGGGCAAGCCATATTTTTCGTAGGTTTCGCTCAGGATCTGCTGGATCTGCTGCTCGTCACCGAGCGTGGCAATGACCCGCGTCTCCAGCATGAACTCAAGCTCTTCGAGCATGTCGCGGCGGGTCGGATCGCCCGTTGCAATCACCAGCATCTTGTCACGCAGCAGCAAGGGCATGATGCCCAGGCGAATTGCCGTCGAAAACGGAACCGTGCGCAAGGCATCAGCCTCGATGGGGAACTGCGCCACATCGACGATCGGGTAACCCATCTTGCGGGCCAGCGCGGTAACGAGGTCACGTCGCGTCAGAAAACCCATGCTCACCAGCAACTGCCCCAAGGGGACGGAACGCTCGGTCTTCTGCCGCTCCAGTGCCTGCGCCAACTGGCTCTCGTCGATGAACCCGAGTCGGGTCAGCGCCTCGCCAACCCGGATCATCGGCATTCTGGACTGCTGGTCCAGGGCCAGCATGAGTTGATCCGGCGAGACAATCGCCTCGTTGACCAGATGGTCACCCAGTTTAAGTTTGCGCCGACTGGTCTGCTCGCTTGCCGCCTGCTCGACCTGCTGACGTGTCACCGCGCGCTGCGCCACCAGCAAATGCCCAATGTGCTCGCCAAAACTTACGCTCTGGTAGGCCTCGCGCGGCATGAAGACGCGCTCAACGCCACCCTCGCCACTATCCACCGGTGTAAACAGAAAGAGCCCGAAGTTGGCTTCGATATAGCCCACGGTGCGACCCGACACGGCACTGCCGTCCTCCAGTTGTAACTGATAGTCCAGCGTCGGGCGATGACCGAAGATGTCGGCAAAATTGGTATCGCTGACTTCTTCTTGCGGATGAAGAACCGTCTTCAGCGTCAGTTTTCTAAACTGCGAGAAGTGCACCCGGCCCGGAGAGGCACGATTCGGCACAAAAATCATGGCCGTCTTGTCAGCCGGCGTCAACATCGCCAGGCGGCAACTGCGAACCACGCCGTTCAAGTCCTCGATTTCGCAGATTTGCGGCTCATTCCAGGGCGCGGCATCACTGAAAATGGCATAGGGCGGACTCGGCCAGTACAGGCCTGTGAACTTGCTGCTGGCAGCCAGCGAACCACCCGGCGCGTTTGCGCCGGGGAAGGCTTGCGTAGGTAAGGACATTGAATCAAACATGGTCAGAGGCGGCTCGTGTTGGAATCAATGTTAACCGCTGTCAAAAAGGTACGTCCCGATCCGTATCGAATGCTG
Source organism: Comamonadaceae bacterium (assembly GCA_037132975.1). GTDB lineage: Bacteria > Pseudomonadota > Gammaproteobacteria > Burkholderiales > Burkholderiaceae_C > Rhodoferax. The sequence goes on along the minus strand of JBAXOZ010000033.1, from coordinate 16,779 downwards.
TCTTTGATGTCCGAGCCTGCTGCGTCAGCATCTCGAACGGCAAGGCCTGTTTGACCAGTATCACCGTGCAGGGCGCGTCCATCGCGACTTTGATCGGTACCGTGGCAAGAAAGCGTTGCATCTTCAAGCCGTGCGTGGCCGCACCCATGACGATCACGCTGACTTCGTTGCCAACGGCGTAATTGACCAGTGCCTGTGCCACATCGCCAGACTCCAGCACGTGATAAGAAGTCTGCTGGCCCGGCAGGTCCAGCGGTTGCGCCCACTGGCGTAGTGCTGCGATATGTTTGCGCTGCAGGCTGGTCTCGCTGCCGCTGTCGTTCGACGAGTTACTCTGGCTACCGGAGATCACCGTCACGCACGCCAGTCTGGCGCCGGGCCGTGTTCCCATGGAGCGCGCTACCGCCTGGCGCAAAGAGTACAACGTCGCGTCCGTCACGTCTTTGTACGGCACCGCCACCATCACAATCGGCACCTCGTCGATCTGGTGCGCCGGCAGTGGACTGGGCTGGTACTGCATGCCAGCGGCCTTCAACCAGCGTTTGAAGTGAACCCCAAACCCGGTACCCTTGGTATTGCGGCCACGTTCCGTCACTGTCACCTGCTCCGGATGGCGCAGGTCAAACGCCAGATGCGCCGCCGACGGATAGCGTTTCGCAGCCTCAGGCTCCAGGCAGCGCAGAATGACTTCCTGCATCCATTCCGGCAAATCGGGTTGCAACTTGCGCGGCGGCGTGGGATCCATCCACAGTCGCTGGCGCAAGCCGCCGGTCGTTCTGGGCGAGCCAAACGGCAGTTCGCCGGTAGCGAGTTCATAAAGCATCACACCAACCGCGAAGATGTCGCTACGCGGGTCACCGCGCACACCCACCACCTGCTCGGGCGCAATCCAGGCTGGCGAGCCGACCGCCTTGCGTAGCTGCTCGGCCAGCAAGTCCGGGTACAGCGCATTGCACGACAGGCCGAAATCGAGCAGCACGGCGCTGCCGTCCTGGCGGATCAGCACATTGGCCGGCTTCAAGTCCAGATGGCAGGTGTTTTGCTGATGCAGACTGTGTACCGCGATGGCCATCGCAGCGCCAAGAAAAGCCAGGCCCTTGACCGGCGGACGTTCCGAAGGCTCCAGCCAATGATCCAGGGTCTGCCCCGGGACGTACTCCATGACCAGATAGGGCACGTTTTCCAGATCGCCCGCGGCCACGAAACGTGGCACATGAGAACCGGTCAGGACCTGCATGATCTGGTGCTCGACTTCAAAGCTGATGATGTTCTCGGCGCCGTCACCCGCCGTCATCCGCGGCACTTTCATGGCCAATGGAAAACCGGGATCACGCGCACCTTCGGAGTAATGAACGCGATAAATGTGCGCCATGCCACCCGAATGGATGCACTCCTCGATGGTGAAGCCATCGAGCTCGGTGCCGCTCTCCATCAGCTTCATCGACCCAACTCCAGCCGGTCGGCGAACAAGGCTGGCAAAGCGGCCTGCCGGATCGCCACGGCGGCGGCATGATGGTCGTAGGAAACGCGCTGAAAAGTGAGTTGCAATTTTTCAGTATCAAAGATGGCATACATGGCCTGCGGATTGCGGTCACGCGGTTGTCCGACCGAACCAATGGTCGCCAGCCAGCGCCTGTGTCTGGGCACAGGCACCGCCACCCCGGCGGTCGGCAGAAATTTCATCAGATCGACGCTGGCACCGCGGTAATACAGGGTTTGCTGGTGCACATGGCCACAAAACACGTAGCGCACGTCGGGCAAAGCTGCTGCCGCATCGAGGCTTTCGCGGGCTGCCCGCTCGTCATAGACGTAATGCCACGCCGCAGGATCATTGACAGTGGCGTGCACCAGCATGACGGCATCACGCTGCAAGGTCAAAGGCAACTGGTCCAGGAACTGCAGTTGATCGGCACTGAGCTGGGCGTGCGTCCAGGCGGCGGTCGTGTCACCCACTGTCTGCACCTGCGCTGGCGGTGTCACCGCCAACTGATCATGGTTGCCCTTGACCAGCAGCGCCCCCTCAGCCACCAATTGCTGAACCCGCTCGACCACCGCGACGGGATCGGCGCCATAGCCCACCAGATCACCGAGCACAGCGAACTGCTGCGCGCCATGCTCGCGAGCGTGCGCCAGGCATGCATCCAATGCCTGAATGTTGGCGTGAATATCTGACAGCAAAGCCAGCTTCATGTTGTTCCTCTTTGTTTTCAGGCGACATCATGCCTGATCCCGACATCGCCCTGGTCATCAGCCTCTAATTTTGCTGCGGGTTTGCGCTAATGGACGCCGCAGGTGCAGCGCAGGATGATGCCGCCCTGTGTGTCGGAGAATAGATATGTTTGACTACATCATCATCGGTGGTGGTTCGGCTGGCTGCGTACTGGCAGCCCGTCTGACGGAGAACCCGGACATCAAGGTGGCACTGCTGGAAGCCGGCGGCGCCGACAGCAGCGCGATGATCCACTGCCCTGCGGGGATGGCCGTGATGGCCCAGACCGGCCAGGTCAACTGGAAGTTTGACACCGTGCCGCAAGCAGGACTGGATGGGCGACGTGGCTATCAGCCCTGCGGCAAGGTGCTGGGCGGCTCGAGTTCGGTCAACGCCATGATTTATATCCGCGGTCAGCGGGCTGACTACGACCATTGGGCTGCCCAGGGCAACCCGGGCTGGTCCTATGACGAGGTGCTGCCCTACTTCAAGCGTGCCGAGCACAATGAGCGCGGCGCCAACGCCTTTCACGGCAGCAGCGGCCCGCTCAATGTGATGGATTTGCGCAACCCGACGCGCTTCGGGCCGATGTTCATCAAGGCCGGGCAACAAGCGGGTTTCCCCAACAACCCGGACTTCAACGGTGCCGACCAGGAAGGTGTTGGCATGTACCAGGTCACGCACAAGGCGGGCGAGCGCTTCAGCGCCGCCAAAGCGTATCTCAAACCGAATCTGGCGCGCGCCAATCTGCAGGTAATGACAGGCGCTCACGCCAGTCGCATCCTGCTCGAAGGAAAGCGCGCTGTCGGCGTTGAATTCCTGCAGGACGGGCAGGTCAAACAACTCAAGGCCAGACGCGAAGTGTTGCTAAGCTCCGGCGCCCTGCAGTCACCCAAACTGCTGATGCTCTCGGGCATCGGTCCGCAGCAACATCTGGTTGAACTTGGCATTGAGAGCGTCCACCATCTGCCCGGCGTCGGGCAGAACTTCCACGACCACATCGATGTGGTGCAGGTGCTCGATGCGCCCAAGGCCAAAGACCTGTTCGGTGTCTCCCTGAGCGGCATGGTCAGAGCCATCAAAGGCGTCTTTGAATGGCGCAATTACCGCACCGGCATGCTCACCACCAACTTCGCTGAAGCGGGCGGCTTCATCAAGAGCCAGGCCAGCGAGCCGATTCCGGATCTGCAACTGCACTTTGTCATCGGCAAGCTGATCAACCACGGCCGCACCAGCACCTTCGGTCATGGCTTCTCGTGTCACCTTTGTCTGCTGCGCCCACGCAGTCGCGGCAGCATCCGACTGGCCAGCAAGGATCCGCTGGCCGCGCCGCTGATTGACCCGAACTACCTGAGCGATCCGGATGACATGGAACGCATGGTGCGCGGTTTCAAGCTGATGCGCAAGCTGCTGGCGCAGCCGGCCCTGGCCAGCCTCGAAGGCAAGGAACTCGCCTCCTGCGCGGCCGCCCAGACCGACGACCAGATCGAGCAGTTCATCCGCGCCAACGCCGACACCATTTACCACCCGTCTGGCAGTTGCCGCATGGGCAACGGACCACTCGATGTGGTCGATGCCCAACTGCGTGTGCATGGCATCGAAGCCCTGCGCGTGATTGATGCCTCCGTCATGCCGCGCTTGGTCAGCGGCAACACCAACGCACCAACGATCATGATCGCCGAAAAAGCCGCCGATATGATCAAGGCGGCTGCGTAGCCGCTGCGAGCTCCCCTTTAGTCATTGCGAGCGAAGCGCGGCAATCCATGCAGTCTGAAGGCATGGATCGCCACGGCCTTCGGCCTCGCGATGACGAATGGCGCGGTCCTGATGGCGACGCGAGGAGCGTGGGGTAGACAATCAGCCCCGAAAGCGCTTGCGCGTCAGTGCCAGCGCAATCCAGAACCCGGCCACTGCGTAGACCAGCAGCACCAGCAAGTGCCGTGCCGGGTCCTGCGGCCACTGGTCCATGAACAGGGGTCGCACCAGATCAATCGCATTCGTCAGTGGCAGCCACTGTGAAATCGCGCGCACTACCTCGGGCAGTTGCTCCAGCGGAAAGAAAATGCCACTGACAAACATGGTGGGTGTCAGAAACAGCGTGAAGTAATAGGTGAAAAAGTCATAGCCCTTGGCCAGGGCATTGAAGATCAGCGCCAGACTGCTGAAAGTAATGCCCACGCCGAGCAGGATGGGCCAGGCCAGCAGCAGCTTGGGTGAGTAGCTGATGCCCAGTGCCAGCATCACCACCAGAATCGCGGTGACGGTAAACAGCGCCTTGAAGGCCGCCCACAGCATTTCGGCCAGCACCACATCGTCCAGATTGACCGGCGCGTTCATGATGCCATCCCAGGTTTTTTGCACGTGCATGCGCGAAAACGCCGAGTACAAAGCCTCAAAACTCGCCGCATTCATGGCACTCATGCAGATCGAACCGCTGGCCAGAAACAAGATGTAGGGCACCTTGACCACGCCCTCCACCCCCGGCAGTGTCACGTCCCCCACCAAGGCACCCATGCCGTAGCCAAAAGCCACCAGCCACATCAGGGGTTCAGCGATGTTGCCGACCAGGCTGGGGATGGCCAGCTTGCGCCAGACCAGCAGATTGCGCAGGAAAACCGGCCACCAGCGCCACGAAAGTTCGGGTGCACGCCAGACGCTGATCTCGTTTGCATTGCTCATCCGATCGCTCCGATGAACACCTTCAGAAATCATGCGTCCTCCCTGATCTGACGGCCTGTGAGCTTGAGAAAAAGGTCTTCCAGATTGGCCGGTCGGTGCAAGGTACGCAACTGCGGTTGCGTGGCCAGCGCCTGCAGCAGCGGCTTGGCATCCTGCGTGTAAAAGAAAACGGTCTCACCGCTGACCTCGACGCGCGCCGCCAGTGCCTGCAGCGGCCCGTCCACCAGTTCCAGCGCACCGGTGCCATAGACCTCGACCACATCGGGCTCCAGGTGCTGGCTGATCAGTTCGCGCGGCGAGCCCTCGGCAATCTTCTTGCCGTGGTCCAGTACCAAGAGGCGTGTGCACAGTCGCTCCGCCTCGTCCATGAAGTGCGTCGTCAGCAGGATCGACTTGCCCTCCTGCAGCAAGAGTTGCAGCCGTTCCCACATCAGGTGGCGCGCTTGCGGATCCAGACCCGTGGTCGGCTCATCCAGCAGCAGCAGGCGCGGGTTGTTCACCAGCGCACGCGCCAGGCTCAGGCGCCGCTTCATGCCGCCCGAGAGTTCGCCCGGCTTGGCCGTGGCCTTGCTGGTCAGCGAAGCAAAGGCCAGCAGCGCCGGAATGCGCTCACGAATCTGACTCGACTTCATGCCGAAATAGCGACCATAGACCAGCAGGTTCTCGGCGCAGGTGAAATCCGGGTCCAGCGTGTCGAGCTGGCTGACCACGCCGAGTTGCGCCTTGATGGCCAACGAATCACGCGGCATCGCCAGGCCAAAGGCGGTGATGCTGCCGCCGTCAGGTACGCTCTGCCCCAGGCACATGCGAATCGTGGTGGTCTTGCCGGCGCCATTGGGGCCGATCACCCCAAGGCACTCGCCGCCGGCGATCTGGAACGACAGGTCATCGACGACGGTGCTGTCGCCGTAGCGCTTGCTGAGATGGCTGGCCGCAAAAAGCGGCTCGGGTGTGGCTGAACTGGAAGGCATGGGCCAGATTGTGCCGCAGCTGACGCTTAGCGATTGCTACTCCTCAAGCGCAAAAAATCGAATTGCGTTGCGGCCAGCCTGTTTCGCGTTGTACATGGCGAGGTCAGCTCGCTTGAGGACATCCTCCTCGCCCCCCTCATGATTGAAGAAAAGTGAGATACCGATGCTGACAGTGCAATGGTGTTCTATGGTGGCTACACCACCCGCATCCTGAGGAACTGAAAGCAAATACGTTCTGGCCAGACTGGTGCGAATCTTTTCCGCGACCTGACCCGCCTGGATTTCCGACTGCTTCTGTTCCAGGTCCAGGTGACCCAGGACCACCACAAACTCATCTCCGCCATAGCGTGCCACCGTGTCCATTTCCCGAACACAGAGTTTGAGTCTGTCGGCGACTTGAACCAGCAGCAGATCGCCGATCTCATGTCCGAATTTGTCGTTGAGGGGCTTGAAATTATCAAGGTCGAGGAACAGAATCGCACCGTAGCGCTGATCGCGCTTGCTGGCCGCAAAGGCGACGATCAGCCGGTCGCTGAGGAAGCGTCGATTTGGCAGCTGGGTCAAGCTGTCGTAGAAGGCGAAATGCTTGATGTGTTCGTCCGACAGCTTCCTCTCGGTAATGTCGCGTGCTACACCGCGATAGCCCCTGAAGTTGCCCGGGGTGTCGAAAATGGGCATCCCGCTCACAGAAGTCCAGTGGATCTTTCCATCCTCGCCACGTCGCATCATTTCAAAATCGTGGAATTCCTCATGTGACTGAAGCACTTTTCGATGCTTCTGCCAATCCGCCTCCGTCAGGTTCAAGGCGCCCATTTCCCATCGGGTCTTGCCGATGTGGGCATTGTTGGCCGAACGCGTCCTCTGATCCAGATGACCATGCAGGCGAACGAACCGGAACTGTTCATCCTGTTCCCAATACCAGTCGGACGAAAGTTTGGTCAGATTGCGGAAACGCTCTTCGCTCTGACGCAGTGCCTCGACCCCTTGCAAGCGCTCGGTCTCGCGATCCGTCTTGAAACGCCCCATCAGTTGCCGGCGCCGCTGGTGCAACAGCAAACCGGTGACCAGGAGCAGTGTCAGCACAGCAAATGACACGCCGTACTGGACGAGTTCCCTGCGCCAGATTGAGTGGATTGCGCTCAGGGGTCGATCGACCGCCACCACCATGGGCTTGTCCATGGACAAGGCCGGATCCTGGATGGTCTGCAGTGCGACCATGCGCTCATCACCAACAAAATGGAAGGCGCCGGTAAATACATTGGCACTGCGACCACTGCTCATGTGCTGGGCAAAGAACGAACCGGGTCTGGCCAATTCGACGCCTTCCACGTCCTTGCTGTTGGGCGCCATCAAGAAGGGAACACCGTCGCCATGGATCAGGGCAGCTCTGATACCCGGTCGGTAGATCACGGAATTGAGCAGGACCTTGAATTCCTCCGCGTCCAGGGCAGCAATGACCAGTCCATCGAACTCGCCCTTGGGACCCGGGATCATTCGGCCCAAACTCATGGTGAGATAGCCCAGACTGGTGATGAAAGGGGGTCTGACGTAGAGCGTGGCTGCGTTGGGATGAGCACTGACCGCCTGGAAGTAATCCCGGTGTGCAAAGTTCTTCCCGACGAGTTCAGCCGTGTCGGATGCCTCGACGGTGCCGTTGGCGTCAATCACCAGGAAGTTGCGCACCCCCTGCATGGCATTGTTCAGTGTCCGCAAGTGTTGGGCCGACAGCGACTGCCCGTCCTTTTTTCTTCTCCAATTTGGCACTTCCACCAGAATTCCCGTCAGAGCAGTGTTGATGGTGCTGAACTGACGGCTCAGGTTCATGCTGACCACGACGCACTGGTGGCTCAGCCGCTCTTTCTCCCTGGCATCAACACGGTCATGGTCCTGGTTCAGCAGGTAGGCAAAGCAGGCCCCGATGATCAACAGGACCAGGTCGAGAACCAGCCACTCTTTGAGAGTCTGCCGGGTAAACCATCGATTGGCAAAAGCAGGCACGTCGCTCCCTTACTGCTCAAAGATTGAGCAGCGGTACCAAAGCCAGTTGCTGCAACACATATCTCACCCGGCGGCGCTCGCAAGTGGCGTCTGATCCGTGGCAACAATCAGCCGCGCGCGCCCTTGTGCCTTGGCGCAATAGAGGGCTTCGTCGGAGCGTCGCATCAGCGTTCCCAGTGAATCGTCGTTGGCACTGAGGCAGGCCAGTCCGGCGCTGAAATTCAGCGAGTGCCCCAGTTCCCGGCTTGCCTCGTCGGCCAGCGTGGCGCGAAGACGCTGATCAAAGCCATTGGCAGCCTCGGCGCCGCCCTGCGCCAGCAGCACGCAGAATTCTTCGCCACCCATGCGAGCGACAACATCACCGGCGCGCAGGCCGCCTTGCAGCACTTTGCCAAACAGGCGCAGGGCGCTGTCACCGCCCTCGTGACCATGCATGTCATTGATCTGCTTGAAATGGTCGAGATCAAGGCTGAGCAAGGCCAGTGGCAAACCATGACGGCGTGAGTGCGCGAAGGCACTGCTGGCAGCCTGGTTCCAGCCCTTGCGATTGAACACGGTTGTCAAGGGATCGATGTTGGCCTGGTCGCGCAAATCGCGCTCGGCTTCTTCACGCCAGGCCACCAGCAGCGAGACGTTGGCAAGCACCAGCGTCACATTGGCCGTGAGCAGGGCTGCCAGGTTGAATGGATGCGGCGCCGCGAAGCTGGGATAAAGTTCCGTGAAGAAGGCGCCCAGGATGCCGCGCCCGGCGGTCATCCCGGCCATCAGCACGAAGCAGCCGAACATCACCCAGCGCCAGGGGCCACCCGACGCCGTTACCGGTCGCAGGGCAGCGCGCGCCAGCAGCAGCAACTGCAGGGCAATCAGCAGATTGGCCCAGCCGACACGAAGCGGATAGCTGGAAAAAGTCAGTGCGTAGCCGACCGGCATCAACACCGCGGTCACGAGCAGTAACTTCTCGAAGGGACGAGGGCCGAGCCAGGCCTTGAAGGCCTGAAACCAGAGCCAGTGACTCAGACTGATGCAGGCCATCGAAAACGTGGACAGGAGCTGATCGATCCATGTCTGTGGCCACAAGCCCGACAGAATCAGGGCCACCCAGCCCACACCCTGAACCACCAGCGAGCGACGCGCCGCGCTGGCCGCCAGACTGAGCTTCTGGCCCATGATGACGGGCAGCGTGCTTGCCAGCACCAGCAGGTTGACGACGTTGACAATCAGGAGGGTGTCGGGATCGAGGCGCATGGCTGTGATTATTCGCTGTCGTGAGGATGAAGGCTTACAGCTTGCGGCCTACTGAAACGCCACTTCGGCAAAGCTGCGCAGTTTGCGGCTGTGCAACTGGTCAATGCCTTCTGCGCGCAGCAGTTCAATGGCCCGCATGCCGATACGCAGGTGTTGGTCCACCCGTTCACGGTAAAAATGGTTGGCCATGCCCGGCAGCTTGATCTCGCCGTGCAGCGGCTTGTCGCTCACGCACAGCAAGGTGCCGTAGGGCACCCGAAAACGAAAGCCGTTGGCGGCGATGGTGGCGCTTTCCATGTCGAGCGCCACGGCGCGACTCTGGCTGAAGCGCTGCTGCGGGCCGTTGTCGGGCAGCAGCTCCCAGTTGCGGTTGTCAGTCGAGGCCACGGTGCCGGTGCGCATGATGCGCTTGAGCTCCGGGCCCTTGAGTTGTGTCACATCGGACACCGCCTGCTCCAGCGCCACTTGAATCTCCGCCAGTGCCGGAATCGGCACCCACAGCGGCAACTCTTCGTCCAGCACGTGGTCTTCGCGCACATAGCCGTGTGCCAGCACGTAGTCACCGAGCTGCTGCGAGTTGCGCAGGCCGGCGCAGTGGCCCAGCATGATCCAGGCGTGCGGGCGCAGGACCGCAATGTGGTCGGTGATGGTCTTGGCATTGGCGGGGCCGACGCCGATATTGACCATGCTGATGCCGCTGCGGTCGGCGCGCACCAGATGGTAGGCCGGCATCTGCGGCAAACGTGGTGGCACTTTGCCAAGCTCGTCGCCCGAATAATTGGAGTCTGACCCCAATTTTTGGGTCACGACGTTGCCCGGTTCGATAAAGGCGATGTACTCGCTTGCTGCGTCCGCCATGGTCTCGTGGCCGAGGCGTACGAACTCGTCAATGTAGAACTGGTAGTTGGTGAAAAGCACAAAGTTCTGAAAATGCTCTGGCGCGGTGCCGGTGTAGTGGCGCAGACGGTGCAGCGAGTAGTCCACGCGCGGCGCAGTAAACAGCGACAGCGGCTGCGCCTCGCCTGGGCGCGGCATGTAGGTGCCGTTGGCGATGCCGTCGTCCATCGCTGTCAGATCCGGCAGATCAAACACGTCGCGCATCAGCTGGCGCCGCTCGGCGCTCAGGTTGCCCTCAATGTGATCGTTCTCGGCAAAGGAAAAGTGCACCGGGATCGGCTGCGAGCTGGTTCCCACTTCGAGTTCGACACCGTGGTTCTCCAGCAGCAGCGTGAACTGCTCAAAGTAGTACTCGGCGTACAGGTCGGGCCGACTCAAGGTGGTCTCGAAACGGCCCGGCCCTGCCACAAACCCGTAGCTCAGGCGGGCGTTCTCGCCGGAGTTCAGGCGCGAGACGGTATCGGTCTGGACCCGCACAAAGGGGTAGCAGGCCCGCACATGGCCTGGCAGGCTCTCGCCGGCCACAAAGCGCTGCATGGCCGAGCGCAGGTGTGCAATGCTGCTGTCGTAAATTTCGCGCGCACGTGCCAGTGCGCTGGCTGCGTCGGTGAACCGGGCCGGAGCAATGAATGTCGGTAGGTAAGGCATGGCGTCATTGTTTCATGGTCGGGAAAAACATGCTGATGTCAGTTTTTCAGCCAGTCGGCCATCAAGGTGACTTCAAGCAGATTCAGGCAGGCCGGCGCATCGACCTGCATGCAGACCTGGCTGCGATTTCGACTTCCTTCCCAGCCGCTTTGCGGGTAATCGATGAAATCGCGCCGGTTCAATATCGTCTGACCCTGCGCCAGTCCCTCGCAGGCGACCCGGATGCAGCCGGTCTCCAGTGCAAAAAACTCCGGCTTGACCAGATAGATGAAGGCCAGCAGATCGTGCGCAAAGCAGCCAGGTGTTTTTGCAACGTGCTTGTACAGGCCGCTGTAAAAAGTGGCATAGAAAGAGACCGCGTGCAGCAGCGTATCGGTGGCAATGTGGTCTTGTCGCCGGGCCAGCCGCTCAAAGAAAGACAGTTCGGTCACCACCCGGTGCGTGACGTCGAGCCCCACCATGGTCAGTTTCCAGGGCGCAGCAAATACGCGATCGGCTGCGTGCGGGTCGTTCCAGATGTTGGCCTCGGCCACCGGGGAGACATTGCCGGGCTCCAGCACGGTGCCGCCCATGACGATGACCTGCTTGAGCAGAGCCGGCAGCGCAGGCTCAAGTTGGAGCGCCGTGGCCAGATTGCCCAGCGGGCCAACTGCCACCAGCGTGATCTCGCCGGGTTGGCTGCGCGCGCTGTCGACAATGAATTGCGCCGCGCTGCGCGGATCGAGTTGCCGGCCGGTCGAGCGTCGTGAGGCCAGATTTCCCAGGCCATCAGCACCGTGAATGAAGGTTGGTGGCGCTACCGGCACTTTGCTCAAAGGTGCAGCCACGCCCTGGGTCACGCCAATGTCGCGCCCCGCGATGGCGGTGAGATACAGCGCATTGCTCGCGGCCTGCTCGACGCTGACGTTGCCAAAGGTGGTGGTGATGCCAATCAGATCGATGGCCGGATGCGCCAGCGCAAAGTACAGGGCGATGGCGTCATCCACGCCGGGATCGGTGTCGAAAATGACTTTGTGGACCAGGTTCATGCTCTAAATGTTTGCTATGCTTGTGCGCTGTTGATTCCGCTGAGCTTGACCTTTTCAACCTTATCAAGAAGAGAGAATGCATATGAAGTTTAAGTCCACTGCATGTTTGGCGTTTCTGGCGCTCGGCTTGGTCGCCAGTTTTCAGGCGGCGGCTCAACCAGCGGTCATTTTCGATATGGGCGGCAAGTTCGACAAATCGTTCAATGAAGCCGCCTACAACGGCATGGAACGCTGGAAGAAAGAGTCCGGCAAGCCCTATCTTGAGTTCGAGATTGCCAACGAATCACAACGCGAGCAGGCCGCCCGGCGCATGGCAGAGCGCGGCGCCAGCCCCATCATCGGCATCGGCTTTGGCCAGGCCTCGAGCATCGAGAAAATCGCCAAGGAATTCCCCAAGCTCAAATTCGCCATCGTGGACATGGTGGTCGATCAACCCAACGTCCAGTCGGTGGTATTCAAGGAGCATGAGGGCAGCTTCCTGGTCGGCGCCCTGGCAGCCATGGCCAGCAAGACCGGCAAGGTGAGCTTTGTCGGTGGCATGGACATTCCGCTGATCCGCAAGTTCCAGTGCGGCTACGAGCAGGGCGCCAAATTTGTCAATCCCAAGGCCGAAGTCTTCAGCAACATGACCGGCACCACGGGTGCGGCCTGGAACGACCCGGCGCGTGGTGGTGAACTGGCCAAGGCCCAGTTTGCCAAGGGTTCGGACGTCGTGTTTGCGGCGGCCGGCGGCACCGGCACCGGTGTTTACCAAGCCGCCAAGGACAGCGGCAAGCTCGCCATCGGCGTCGACAGCAACCAGAACCACCTGCAGCCTGGCACCATGCTGACCTCCATGATCAAGCGGGTGGATGTAGCGGTTTACAACGTCATCATGGCGCACAAACCGGGCCTGTCGGTGCTGGGCCTGAAGGAAGGTGGTGTTGACTATGCGCTGGACGCCAACAACGCCAAGCTGGTCAGCGCCGACATGAAGAAAAAGGTCGATGCCCTGAAGGCCGACATCATCAGCGGCAAGATCAAGGTGGCCGACTACATGGCAGACAACGCCTGCAAGTACTGATGGACAGTGCCGCTCCAGCGGTGCGGATGCAGGGCATCCACAAGCGGTTTGGAGCGGTTCAAGCCAATATGGATGTCGCCTTGCAGGTGGCGCCTGGGACGGTCCATGGCATCGTTGGAGAAAACGGTGCCGGCAAGAGCACACTGATGTCGGTGCTTTATGGCTTCTACCGGGCCGACGCCGGCCAGATTGAGGTCTTCGGCCAGGCCGCCAACATTCGCAACGCCGATGACGCCATCGCCCTGGGCATTGGCATGGTGCACCAGCACTTCATGCTGGTCGATACCCTCACCGCCCTGGAAAACGTGATGCTGGGCGCAGAGCCGCACTGGCTGCTCTCACGCGCGCAGGCCGCGGTGCGGGTCAAACTCGACGCCTTGATGCAGGCGACCGGACTGCAACTCGACCTGGACTGCCGGGTGGCTGATCTGGCGGTGGGGGATCGCCAGCGACTCGAAATTCTCAAGGCCCTGTACCGGGGCGCCAAAATCCTGATTCTGGATGAGCCCACGGCCGTGCTGACCCCACAGGAAACCGGGCACTTGTTTCAGGTTCTCGACGGGCTGCGCAAGCAAGGCACGACGATTGTGCTGATCACGCACAAGTTGAAGGAAGTGATGCGCCTGTGCGATGAGGTCACCGTCATGCGCGCCGGCCGCGTGGTGCAGAGTCTGCCGGTGTCCCAGGCTTCTGTTGAGGGTCTAGCCGAAGCCATGGTGGGCCGAAAAGTCAACATCGGCCGCAGCCATGGCCCGTCAAGCCCACCGGGACAGGTCCTGCTGCAGGCGCGCAATCTGCTGGTGCGCGACGCACTGCAGGTGACGCGTCTGAGGGGCTTGAACCTGCGCTTGCACGCCGGTGAAATCGTCGGAATCGCCGGCGTATCCGGCAACGGCCAGAGTGAGCTGCTGGACGTTCTGTCGGGCTTGCTTGAACCCGCCAGCGGGCAACTGGAACTGGGTGGCAGGACCTTTGAGGCGGGTGCCTGGCTTGATCCTGGTACGGCGCGCGAACTTGGTTTGGCGCATGTGCCGGAAGACCGGCAGGCACGCGCCCTGGTCATGAATTTTGCGGCCTGGGAGTCGGCCGTTCTTGGTTACGACAGCCTGCCGGCGTATGGCCACGGGGGCTGGTTGAACCACCAGCACATGCGCCGTGCGACCGGGGAGTACATGGAGCGTTTTGATGTGCGCCCCAGAAACCCGGAGTTGCAGAGCAGCAAGTTCTCCGGCGGCAACCAGCAAAAGCTGGTGCTGGCACGCGAGTTGGGTCAGGCGCCCCAAGTGCTGCTGGTCGGTCAACCGACGCGTGGCGTCGACATCGGCGCCATCGAGTTCATCTACTCGCAACTGCGTGCGCTGCGCGCTGCCGGTTGCGCGGTGCTGCTGGTATCGAGCGAGCTCGACGAAATCCTCGCCTTGTCGGACCGCGTGATCGTGATGTACCAGGGCGCAGTGACCGGCGAACTTCCGATTGCCGATTGCAGCGAGGCCGAACTAGGCATGCTGATGCTCGGAGGTGTGCAATGAGGGCCAGCTACAGCCTGCCGCGCTGGGCCGATCTGCTGCTGTTGCCCATCGTCTGTCTGGGTCTGGCCCTGCTGGTGGCTGGTCTGGTCGTGCTGCTGGTGGGCCAGGATCCGGTGCGCGTCCTGTCGGTGCTGGTGCAGGGTGCGCTCGGTACGCAACGCGGCCTGAGTTACACGCTGTACTACGCCACCACCTTCATCTTCACCGGGCTGGCGGTCGCCGTGGCCTTCCATGGCGGGCTCTTCAACATTGGCGGCGAGGGGCAGGCGATCATGGGCGGGCTGGGCACCGGCCTGGCGGCGCTCTACCTGTCGGCCCTGCTGCCGGCCTGGCTGATGCTGCCCCTGATGCTGATTTCAGGCGCCCTCTTTGGCATGGTTTGGGCCATCGTTCCAGCCTATCTGCAGGCTTACCGTGGCAGCCATGTGGTCATTACCACCATCATGTTCAACTTCATCGCCAGCAGCGTACTGGTGTACCTGCTGGTAAACCACCTGCGGCCAGCCGGAACCATGTCGGTGGAGAGCGCCCCGTTTGCCGCGTCCGCCAGGCTGCCGAGCATGCACGAGGCGCTGGCAGCGCTGGGCATCGCCTGGCCCAGCTCGCCACTGAACCTGAGCCTGTTTCTGGCCCTGCTGGCCTGCCTGGGGGTCTACCTTTTTCTGTGGCGCACGCGTGGCGGCTACCACCTGCGTGCGGTCGGCTCCAGTCCGGGCGCCGCCGAGTACGCGGGCATCAAGTCGCGGCATCAGGTTGTCATTGCGATGGCCGTCTCGGGCGCACTGGCCGGGCTGGTGGGCATGAACGAAATTGCCGGCGTCAACGGCAAGCTGTTGCTCGAATTTGTCAGTGGCGCCGGCTTCACCGGCATCGCGGTCTCGCTGATGGGGCGCAGCCATCCGCTGGGCATCATCCTGGCCAGTCTGCTGTTCGGCGCGCTGTTTCAGGGCGGTGCCGAAGTGGCTTTTGAAGTGCCGGGCTTCAGCCGCGACATGGTGGTGATGGTGCAGGGTTTCATCGTGCTGTTTTCCGGTGCCATGGCTTATGTTTTTGCGCCGGCGCTGGCCTGGTGCCTGGCCCTGCTGCGACCGCACGCTGTAGCGTCTTCTACTTCGGGAGCGTCCGATGGATGAGGTGTTTGTCGGCGAGATGATCGCGTCCACCCTGCGCCTGTCAACGCCGCTGATTTTCTGCGCCCTGGCCGGCCTGTTGTCCGAGCGCTCCGGTGTGGTGGACATCGGCCTGGAAGGCAAGATGCTGTTTGCCGCCTTTGCCGCCGGCGCGGCCGGTGCCGTCTATGGCTCCACCACGCTGGCGCTGCTGGCAGCGATGCTGGTCGCCACTGCACTTTCATGGCTGCACGGACTGGCCTGCGTGAGCCACCGGGGCGATCAGGTGGTCTCCGGCGTGGCCCTCAACATCGTCGCCGCCGGCATGACGGTGGTACTGGGAATCGCCTGGTTTGCCCAGGGCGGGCAGACGCCGCCGGTGTCCGGCGCCGTGCGCATCACGGCGCTGTTCCCCGCTGCCGGTGTCTCCCTGCAAAGTGTGCCTCTGATCGGTCCGATTCTGGCCCACGCCCTGTTCGGCCACAACGCCCTGGTCTACCTTGCCCTGCTGCTGGTGCCGGCTGTCTGGTGGCTGCTGTTCAGAACCCGCTTCGGGCTGCGCTTGCGAGCCGTGGGCGAGAACCCGCAGATGGTGGACGCCGCTGGCGTCTCGGTGCAGCGCTTGCGCTACACGGCCCTGACACTGAACGGCATGCTGTGCGGTCTGGCCGGCAGCTACCTCGTGCTGGCGCAGAACGCCAGCTTTTCGCAGAACATGACAGCCGGTCGTGGCTTCATGGCTCTGGCCGCGCTGATCTTTGGCCGCTGGCATCCGCTCGGGGCCCTGTGGGCCTGCCTGCTGTTCGGCTTTCTGGACGCCGCTGCGATCCGACTGCAGGGCGTGAAGTTGGCCGTGATCGGCGAGGTTCCGGTGCAGGCGATCCAGGCCCTACCCTATGTTCTGACGGTGGTGCTGCTCGCAGGCTTTATTGGCAAGGCGATCGCGCCCCAGGCCTTGGGTAAGCCCTATGTGAAGGAATCCTGAAGATGAACGCGGCGCTGTTCTCCACCATTCCCTTGCTCATGTGCATGGGCTATTTTTTGATGGGCTCGCTGCCCCTGCTGGTTCTAAAGCACGACACGCCCATGGATTCACGCTTCATTCGCGGCTTCTTCAATACCTACTATGTGGCCGTGCTGTGCACGGCCACCGTGCCGACGATCACTTTCGCGCTGATCGGTGAATTTGCATTTTCGGCGGGCATGTTGGCCATCGTGGCACTCGCGCTCTTTCTCCGAAAAAAGGTTCTCCCAAACATGGACGGGTTGCGGCTTCGCATTGAGGCCGCAGAGGCAACTGCCATCACTGATTTCCGCCGCATTCATATCGCTGGCATGGCGGTCAATTTGGTGCAACTGGCCTTCCTGGTCTGGGGATTGTTCCACTTTTTTCGGTAGGCGAA
>JBAXOZ010000032.1:0-20894 GCA_037132975.1 Comamonadaceae bacterium | reverse complement strand
CCCCCACCATGTCAAGGTGGTGCTCTAACCAGCTGAGCTACGCGCCTAAGGATTGCCCGAGAGGATGGAGTATAGCAGCAAGCGCAAAGCCATTCTTCGTCCACCACATCAGCCCTTCATAAATTCCGGATGAGTGATAATTGACGTTTACGTTAACGTCAATTGTTTTTGGAGATGACTATGGACATTGCAGGCAAGGTATTCATCGTTACGGGCGGCGCATCGGGTTTGGGCGAAGGCACCGCCCGTATGCTGGCGAGCAAGGGCGGCCAGGTGCTCATTGCCGACATGCAAGTCGAAAAAGGCGAAGCTGTGGCACGGGAAATTGGCGGCGCTTTCGTCAAATGCGATGTTAGCCAGGAAGGTGATGGTCAAGCTGTCGTGGCCAAGGCCGTGTCCATAGGCAAATTGATGGGTCTGGTCAACTGCGCGGGCATCGCCCCAGCAGAGAAGACAGTTGGCAAGAACGGCGCGCACAATCTTGGCGTATTCAGCAAATGCATTACCGTCAATTTGATAGGCAGCTTCAATATGATTCGCCTCGCGGCTGACGCCATGTGCAAGAACGATCCAGAGTCGACTGGTGAGCGAGGCGTGATGATCTCCACCGCGTCGGTGGCTGCTTATGACGGTCAGATTGGCCAGGCCGCTTACAGCGCCTCCAAGGGTGGCATTGTCGGCATGACACTTCCGATCGCTCGCGACCTGGCTCGCAACGGAATTCGCAACATGACCATTGCCCCAGGTATCTTCGGTACCCCCATGATGTTCGGCATGCCCAAGGAGGTGCAGGACTCGCTGGCCGCCAGTGTGCCGTTCCCGTCGCGCCTGGGCACACCACAGGACTATGCGAAGCTGGCCTTACACATCTTTGAAAACGACATGCTCAACGGAGAAGTGATCCGGCTGGACGGAGCCATTCGCCTCGCGCCGCGCTAGGGCCTCCGCGAACAAAGCCGTCACCCAACCGATGGCCCGAAAGGCGTCGGTCAGTGTGCGACTGCGCCACAATAGGAACCGTGAGCATTCCCCAAACCTTCATTCAAGAACTGATCGCGCGCGCCGACGTGGTCGAAATCGTCGGGCGCTATGTGCAACTCAAGAAGGGTGGCGCCAACTTCAGCGGTCTGTGCCCATTCCACAGCGAGAAGTCACCCTCTTTTTCAGTCAGTCCGACCAAGCAGTTTTACCATTGTTTCGGTTGCGGCAAGAACGGCAATGCCATCAGTTTCCTGATGGATCATGCGGGGATGACTTTTGTCGAAGCCGTCAAGGATCTGGCCCAAAAATATGGCTTGCAGGTACCAGAAGAAGATGCCAGCCCTCAGGACCGAGCCCGTGCGGCTGAACAACGACAGAAGCAGGTCACTCTGAATGACGTACTTGAGAAGGCGGCGCAAGCCTATCGCAAGCATCTCAAGGACTCCGATAGAGCAGTGGACTATTTCAAACGGCGCGGCTTGTCGGGTGCCGTTGCCCGGCAGTTCGGGCTGGGCTACGCCCCGGAAGGCTGGCGAAGTCTGGCCAGTGTCTTCCCGAACTATGACGATCCCTTGCTGGTCGAAAGTGGATTGGTCATACTGAACGATGAAGCCGGCACAGCCGAGAAGCGCTACGACCGCTTTCGGGATCGGGTCATGTTTCCGATCCGCAATGTGAAGGGCGAATGCATTGGCTTTGGCGGCCGCGTGCTGGGCGATGAGAAACCCAAATACCTCAATTCACCAGAGACCCCCGTTTTCAGCAAGGGTCGCGAACTGTATGGCCTGTTTGAAGCCAGAAATTCCCTGCGCGAACATGGTTACGCCCTGGTGACAGAAGGTTACATGGACGTGGTTGCACTGGCCCAACTCGGCTTTCCCAATGCCGTGGCAACGCTCGGGACTGCCTGCACAACCGAGCACCTGCAAAAATTGTTTCGATTTACAGACGCTGTCGTATTCAGCTTCGACGGTGACGATGCCGGACGCCGTGCAGCGCGCAAGGCGCTCGACTGCGCACTTCCCTTTGCCAGCGACGTGCGCAGCGTCAAGTTTCTGTTTCTGCCGTCCGAGCACGACCCTGACAGCTTTATCCGTGAGTTTGGCAAAGAGGCGTTCGCACGCTTCGTCAGCGAGGCGGTACCTTTGAGCCGCTTCCTGATCGATGCCGCCCGAGAAGGCTGCGAATTGAGCACCGCAGAGGGTCGAGCCCATCTGGCCAGCCGTGCCCGCCCCCTGTGGACACCCTTGCCCGATGGCGCCCTCAAGAGGCAGCTTTTGGTCGAAATTGCCGACCACGTACAACTGGCCAGCCGCGAACTGATTGACTTGTGGACCTCCGTCAACGATGCAAATCAGCACGTCAATTCAAGACGTCACCCGGGCGGCAAACCTTTCATCGGCAGCGAATTTCAGGATCTGTTGAAAAATGCATCGCGGCGCCCCCGATTGACGGGAAGAGCGTTGCCAATCAGCCGCGCCGACCACGCCACCCGATTGCTGCTGGGACACATGGCAGCGCTGGACCTGTTGTCGGCTGAGGACCACTCGATGCTGTGCGACCTACCGGAACCCCACGGCGCGCTGTTTGTCTGGCTCGAGGGTCAGTTGCATGAGCATGGGGCGCAACCGTGGGTCGCATTACGCGAGGGATTGCGGGGACACGCGCAAGAGCAGATGGCGCTCCACCTGATGACAGATTACGAGCTTGGGCCAGCCGAAGAAGCAGAGGCAACACTTGCCGAATTGCGCAACCTTCTGAACCGAATGCTGGTTGAACGCCTGAAAGTTCAGGAGACCCAGGCTATCCAGGACGCCAAGCTTGACCCATCCGCCCTGCTTCGCTACCGCGAATTACAGGCCCGCCGACGTCAGTTGGAAGCAAGCCTGTCCGCAGCGCCAGATCAAGCGGACCTGTCATCAACGTGATGGTATAATCCAACCTCGATTCTCGGCAAGAGCGACAGCAGCACCTCCGACCCGGCCAACCGCTGACATGGTTCACAACTGGCTACTTTTCGCAAGGACTGCACCCCAAATGTTCGCCCGCACATCTTGCCTTCAGAAACAATTTTTCCGCCACTCAGACAGCGCTCCAAACATAGTGCGTTGATTGGGTTTGTTGAATGCGTCTGTTGTCTAAATTCTGAGGTTTTTCATGCCTGCTCAAAACTCCAAGAAGCCAGTCCAATCCAGCACACGGCCCGGCGCCAAAGTCAAACCAAAGAGCGTCGCCAAATCCGCTCCCGCCAAAGCCTTGGCAAAAACGACTACCAAACACGCCCCAAGGATGCCTGAGTCAAAAGCCAAGGTGGCACACGCGTCCAAGTCCTCTACCAAGACTGTCGCCGCCGAAGTAAAAAAGGCTGCTGCGCCGGCACCAACCGGCGAAGTGATTCTGAAAAAGAAGCCAGGTCGGCCGCCGAAAGCCCCCTTGGCTCAGATCGGCGCAACCGGTACGACCGGCGCCAAACGCGGCCGCAAACCAAAGCTGGCGACAACGACCAGCGCCGCAGACAGCCAGGACATGGCCGATATCGAAGCCGACCTGGTGGGAGAGCCGATCACGACCGGCGAGAAGGTGAAACCTCTTCGCATGAAGATCAGCAAGGCCAAAGAGCGCGCGCTGATGAAAGAGTTTGGCCTGGATGAAACAGTGCTATCAGAGGAGGATATCGCCAAGCGTCGTCTGCGTCTGAAGGCCCTGATCAAACTGGGCAAGACCCGCGGATACCTGACCCATGGAGAAATTTCAGATCACCTGCCTGACAAGCTGGTCGATGCAGAAACGCTCGAAGTCGTGATCTCCATGCTCAACGACATGGGAGTGGCCGTGTATGAACAGACGCCCGACGCAGAGACACTGTTGCTCAACAACAATGGCCCGACTGCCGCCACTGAAGAAGAAGCTGAGGAAGAGGCCGAGGCTGCGCTCTCCACTGTAGACAGCGAGTTCGGCCGTACCACCGACCCGGTGCGTATGTACATGCGCGAAATGGGGACCGTGGAACTGTTGACACGCGAGGGCGAGATCGAAATTGCCAAGCGTATTGAAGGCGGGCTGATGGCCATGATGGAGGCGATCTCAGCATCCCCCGCCACCATTGCCGAAATTCTGCGTCTGGGCGAAGAGATCCGAGAAGGCAAAGTCGTCATCACCACCGTGGTCGACGGCTTTTCCAACCCCAATGAGGCCGACGACTATGTGGCCGAAGAGGATTTCGACGAATTCGACGCCGCTGACGATGACGATGGCAAGGGTGGGTCCAAGGCGTTGACAAAAAAACTCGAAGAGCTCAAGCGCGAGGCGCTGAGCCGGTTTGACAAGTTGCGGGACCTGTTTGAAAAAATTCACAAGATCTATGACCGGGAAGGCTACGGCTCACCGAGCTATATCAAGACGCAGAAGCTATTGAGCGAAGAGCTCATGTCAATTCGCTTTACCGCCAAGGCGATTGAAAAATTGTGCGACATGGTGCGTGCTCAAGTCGACGACATCCGCAAGAAGGAGCGGGAATTGCGTCGCATCATCGTTGATAAATGCGGTTACCCCCAAGAACACTTTATCGCCAATTTCAGTGGTCGTGACAAGCATGGCAACAGGGTTGCCAGCCAACTGCTCAACCTCAAATGGATTGAAAAGCAAACCACGCTGGGCAAGCCCTGGAGTGCCATCATGGGGCGCAATATCCCGCCCGTTCAAGACCTGCAACAGAAATTGACTGATTTGCAAGCCCGTGTGGTGGTGCCGCTCGACCAACTCAAGGACATCAACAAACGCATGAACGAGGGTGAGTCGTCGTCACGTGCTGCCAAGAAGGAAATGATCGAGGCCAATTTGCGCCTGGTTATTTCGATCGCGAAGAAGTACACCAATCGCGGTTTGCAATTCCTGGACCTGATCCAGGAGGGCAACATCGGCCTGATGAAGGCAGTGGACAAATTCGAATACCGCCGTGGTTACAAATTCTCCACCTATGCCACCTGGTGGATTCGACAAGCCATCACGCGCTCGATCGCAGACCAGGCTCGTACCATCCGTATTCCGGTGCACATGATCGAAACCATCAACAAGATGAACCGTATCAGCCGGCAGCATCTGCAGGAGTTTGGTTTTGAGCCCGACGCAAGTGTGCTGGCGGAACGGATGGAGATCCCGGAAGACAAGATCCGCAAGATCATGAAGATCGCCAAGGAACCCATCTCGATGGAGACGCCGATCGGCGACGACGACGATTCGCACCTGGGCGACTTCATTGAAGACAGTGCCAACACCGCTCCAATGGAAGCTGCGATGCAGGCGGGTCTGCGCGATGTGGTGAAAGACATCCTGGACAGCCTGACGCCGCGCGAAGCCAAGGTGCTGCGCATGCGTTTCGGCATTGAAATGACGAGCGACCACACGCTGGAAGAAGTCGGTAAGCAATTTGACGTAACGCGCGAGCGTATCCGCCAGATTGAGGCCAAAGCGCTGCGCAAGCTCAAGCACCCGTCCCGGTCCGATAAATTGCGCAGTTTCACTGACAATCTGTAGGCCCTGTCGGCAGGCCCCGCCCTATGTGGGTGGGGTCGCGCGCCCTAGCCTAGCAGCGTGGCGTAAACCAGGTTTCTAAAGAGCTTGCGGTAGTGTTCACGCTGATTGGGTGCCTGCAACATCAGGCAAGCAAACAGATCTTCCGCCGGGTCAACAAAGAAAGTGGTCCCGGCCATCCCGCCCCAATAGTAGGCACCGACAGACCCCGGCTCTGTGGCCAAGCCTGTTTCCTTGCGAACCGCAAAGCCCAGACCGAAGCCGTAGCCTAGGGGAAGCAATTCGCGCGAAGCACCACTGTTTACTGGAATTGATCCAAGATGATCCGAGGTCATGTAGGCCACGGTTCGCGATCCGAGTAAACGCACACCGTCGAGTTCACCCCGGTTCAACATGAACTGCAGGAAGCGGGCGTAGTCAAGCGCCGTAGATGCCAACCCCCCTCCGCCCGACTCCATAACGGGATCCTCACGCAAGTCAACCAGACGCATCTGCATGGCACCGTCTGGATCACGCGCAAAAGGTTCTGCAATTCGGTATTGATGCTGCTGTGGCACAGAAAACCAGGTTTCCTCCATGCCCAAGGGCTCAAAGATGTTTTCTCGCAAGTAAGTACCTAGCGTGGTCCCGCTGACCACCTCAACCAGGCGACCCAAGACGTCGGTAGAGCGACCATATTCCCATGCCGTACCGGGCTCAAACATGAGCGGCAACGCGGCAAGTTGCCTGGAAAACTCGGCGTTGCTACGCTCGCGCGAGCCGATTCGACTCTGCGCGTACTGCCGCTGTACTGAGCTACTGCCCATGAATTCATAGGTCAGACCGGCAGTGTGCCGCAACAGGTCCTGAACCGTCGCCAGCTGTCGTACTTCCTGCAAGTGGACTACACCCTCCACTTGGCGCGCCACCTTTTGATTTGCATACTCGGGCAGGTACTTGGCAACGGGATCGCTCAGTAACAATCTTCCCTGCTCCATCAGCATCATGGCGGCTACTGAAACCACGGGCTTTGTCATCGAGTAGATGCGAAAAATCGCATCCCGCGTCATTGGTACGCCAGTCGCCGGATCCAGCAGACCCAAGCTTTCAAACAATGCCAGCTTTCCCTGGCGTGCGATCAGAACCACGGCGCCTGGAAGGCGCTGACGATCCACCTCCGCCTGCAGAGCATCCACCAAGCGACAGGTCCGTTGTCCGCAAAGACCGACGTCTTCGGGGTCCACTGCCAGTAATCCACTCATCGCTCCGCCTCCTGCAAAAAGCACCACATCACCCTCCCCGCACCAATTTTGGGCAATGATTCAAAGAACCGCACCAGTTGCAGTCCGAACAAAGGATACCAGTCCCATAAACTTCCTGGCATGGAACCTGCTAAATTAGGCAGGGCATAATCGCAACGGATGCATTTGCTTATAAAGTTCTTGCATTTGCTGCAAGAGTAAACCCCGATGCCTACGCCATGCAGCGGCTGTTAAAGTTGGCGTCTGTGATGACTCTGGGCGTGTGCTTGTGCGTCAATCTTGTTGATTCAACTTTTTATCTGGAGTAACGTAAATGCATTTGAACAATCTAAAAACCATCGTCGCCGTCGTGGCCGCCATGGGTGCCATGGTAGCGACCCCGGCACATGCGGGCAAAACGCTCGATGGAATCAAGGCGCGTGGCCAGGTGATATGCGGCGTACATACCGGCCTGGCTGGTTTTAGTGCGGCAGACTCTGGCGGGAAGTGGGCTGGTATCGACGTTGATGTTTGCCGCGCGGTGGCTGCGGCCACCTTGGGCGACAGCGAAAAGGTGAAGTATGTCCCGCTGGTCGCCCAGGCCCGCTTTACCGCACTGCAGTCGGGGGAAATTGACGTTCTCTCGCGCAACACGACGTTCACGTTAACTCGGGACGCATCTCTGGGTTTGAGCCAGACCGCCGTAACCTACTATGACGGCCAAGGCTTCATGGTGCCAGTCAAGAGCAAGATCAAGAATGCCAAACAGCTCAAGGGCCAAACCATTTGCGTTCAGTCCGGCACAACGACGGAAAAGAACCTGACCGATTTTTCCAAGGCCAACGGACTGAATGTCAAACCTGTTGTTTTTGAAAAACTTGACGCAGTAGAAGGTGCCTATTTCTCCGGTCGCTGTGTGGCGTACACCACGGACGCTTCCGGTTTGGCTTCAGTCCGGAACAAGTCAGCCAAAAATCCGGCTGACCACCTGATCTTGCCGGAATTGATTTCGAAGGAGCCGCTCGGGCCGCTGGTTCGTCGTGGTGATGACGAGTGGGCAGCGATCGTCAAATGGGTGATTTATGGTCTGCTTGAAGCCGAGGAATACGGGGTAACCGCAGCCAATGTCGATGACCTCAAAGCCAACAGCAAAGACCCGGTCATAGGTCGCATCCTCGGAACGACAGAAGACACCGGGAAACTGCTGGGCCTGGACAAGGAATGGATGGCACGTGCGGTCAAGGCAACCGGTAACTACGGTGAAATCTTCGAACGGAATGTGGGCCCCAAGTCCGCACTGCAATTGCCCCGCGGCTTGAACAACCAGTGGAACAAGGGTGGTATCCAGTACGCCCCGCCGATCCGTTAAGCTGCACCTGAACAGGGTACTGGCATGGCCTGCACCTTGTTCAATATTGAAGGGCAGATGCATCTTGCGCTGCCCTTTTCCATTTAAAAAGTATCACAACTCAAATCAAGAGATCCCATGTCCGCGACTTCTCACACACCGCCAAAAAAGCCCTGGTCGTGGCGCAGCCAGGCGTTTCGTGCCCTGGTTTACCAGATCGTCGCAGTCGCCGTCATTGGCATCATGGTCCTTTACCTCGCGAACAACACCGCCACCAATATGCGGGCACGCGGTATTCAGAGTGGTTTTGATTTCTTGTCGGGCTCGGCCGGCTTTGACATCGGCGAGAGCCTGTTCGCCTTTGATTCCGGCGAACCCTACTGGCGTGCTTACCTAGTCGGCATGGTCAACACGCTGCGGGTTGCTGTCATCGGAATCATTTTCACGACCCTGCTAGGCACTCTTATTGGCGTCGGACGGTTTTCACGAAATGCCTTGGTCCGTGGCCTATGTGTTGCGTACGTCGAATTCTTCCGCAATATTCCGGTCCTGCTGCAACTGCTCATGTGGTACCTGATGTTTACCGAGGTTCTTCCGGCAGCCAACCAACCGTGGATCGTGGGACCGGTATTTCTCAGCAAGGGCGGGCTCAATTTTCCGATTCCGGTATGGGTTGACGGCCATGTATGGGCTGCCATTGGCATGATGACCGGTCTGATCGCCGCCTGGGCCTACCGCCGCTATGCGCGCCGCAGATTCGAACAGACGGGACAGCCCCAGAGCATGTTCCTGATGCCGCTTGCCATTGTCCTGGCCCTCGGCGTGATGGGCTGGTTCCTGGGCGGCGCACCGTCCGCTTTGGATAAACCCTTACAAGGCGAATTTGCAGTGGAACATGGCGGATCGCTGACGCCTGAGTTCCTGTCGATGCTGCTGGGCTTGACCATCTATACGGCAGCCTTTGTTGCAGAAGTGGTTCGAAGCGGCATCCAGTCAGTTGCCGCGGGTCAGGCAGAGGCGGCCAGCGCGCTTGGTTTGACCCGTGGCCAGACCATGCGTCTGGTGATGCTGCCGCAGGCGTTGCGCGTCATCATTCCTCCGATGACCAATCAGTTCTTGAACCTTACCAAAAATTCTTCACTGGCAGTGGCTATCGGCTACCCGGATGTGGTTTCCATCGCCAACACGGCCATCAACCAGACCGGGCGCGCCGTAGAGTGCATTGCCATCATCATGCTGGTTTACTTGAGCACCTCCTTGTTCACATCCGTCCTCATGAACTGGTACAACGCCCGTGCCGCCATCAAAGAACGTTAAGGACCCGACCATGAGTGCGCAAACGTTTCAACCGGTCAATTCCCGACCTGCTCCCATTTCGACCGAGGGATGGATCGCCTGGTGCCGGATCAATCTGTTCAACGACTGGAAAACCGGGCTAGGCACGCTTGCCATCGGTGCCGTCCTGCTAGCCCTGTTGCCACCTCTTTTTCGATGGGCTCTTTTGGATGCAGTCTGGGTGGCGGACTATACGGTCTGCCACGAAGCCAGCGGCGCCTGCTGGGGCGTCGTTCGTGAAAAATTCCGCTTTATCATTTTCGGTCGTTACCCGTTTGCGGAGCACTGGCGTGCCCTGGTCTGCACCGTGATCCTGCTCACACTGATCATTGCCAGTTGCATGCGCGTCTGCTGGAAGCCCTGGCTGGCGGTGGTCTGGGTGGTTGGTCTGTCGTTCTACTTTATGCTGATGCGCGGTGGCGTGTTGGGCTTGTCCAAGGTAGATACCGATCTGTGGAGCGGTCTGCCGCTGACGATCTTGCTGGCGGCACTGAGCATGACGATGGCCTTCCCGCTTGCCCTGTTCATTGCCTTAGGTCGCCGTTCCGGCATGCCAGCCATTCGCAGTTTGTGCACCATTTATGTCGAACTCATCCGTGGCGTGCCGCTGATCTCGGTTCTGTTCATGGCGTCCTTCATGTTCCCCCTCTTGATGCCGCAGGGATTCTCGATTGACGTACTGGTGCGCGTGCTGGCGGGGATCACCTTGTTTGCGGCAGCCTACATGGCAGAAGTCATCCGCGGCGGCTTGCAGGCGATCCCAAAGGGTCAGATTGAGGCCGCTGCCACATTGGGCCTCTCGTACTGGCAGACACAAAGAAAGATTGTTCTGCCGCAGGCCCTGGCCATGGTGGTACCAGGAATCATGAACAACTTCATTTCCACTTTCAAGGACACCTCGCTGGTGGCGATTGTCAGTTTGTACGAGCTGACGGGTGCCATGGGCATGGCCATGAATTCCGATGCCAACTGGCGCCCGTTCCGGATCGAGGGCTATCTTTTCATCGCCATGATCTATTTCATCTTCTGTTTTTCCATGTCGCGCTACAGCCTGTGGATCGAAAAGCAGGTCAATCGCGGCACGCAGCGCTGAAGCAGCGCTTTTAAACAAGAATCGAATCAACCAAGCCCAATTCAAGAGTTCATCATGTCAGAACCCATTATCAAATTCGAAAAGCTGAACAAGTGGTACGGCAACAATTTCCACGTCTTGCGCGACATCGATCTGAGCGTGGCGCAGGGTGAACGCATCGTCATCTGCGGACCTTCAGGTTCCGGGAAATCGACCCTGATACGCTGCATCAACCGACTTGAAGAACACCAACAGGGGCACCTCTTTGTCGATGGCGCTGAAGTGACCGACGATGTCAAGGTGATTGATGACATCCGCAAAAAAGTCGGCATGGTCTTTCAGCAATTCAATCTGTTCCCGCACCTGACGGTTCTTGAAAACTTAACCTTGTCGCCGATGTGGGTTGGCAAGATGCCCAAAAAGGACGCCGAGGAAAAGGCGATGATCCAGTTGCAACGAGTGCGCATCGCGGAGCAAGCCGGAAAATACCCGCTGCAACTCTCCGGTGGGCAACAACAGCGTGTGGCCATCGCGCGGGCGCTTTGTTTGACACCCAAGATCATGCTGTTTGATGAGCCCACTTCGGCGCTGGATCCTGAAATGATCAAGGAAGTGCTCGACGTGATGGTTGAAATGGCGAGCCAGGGCATCACCATGCTTTGCGTCACTCATGAAATGGGATTCGCCAAGGCTGTCGCGGACCGTGTGATCTTTATGGACCAGGGTCAGATCGTCGAGCAGAACAATCCAAACGATTTTTTCAACAACCCGCAGAACGAGCGCAGCAAAGACTTTTTGTCCAAAATTCTGGGCCATTGAAAAAGTGCCAGACATGAGGACCGCGAACAGTCCGGCCGGCTCCATCACCGACGTGGCAGGCCTGATGGTTGGTCACTTCACCGACACGCGCCGCCCGACCGGCTGTACCGTGATCATCACGCCAGATGGCTCCGTGGCCGGCGTCGATGTGCGTGGCGCAGCGCCCGGCACGCGCGAGACGGACCTGCTACACCCTTCCAATCTGGTAGACCGTGTACACGCCATCGTGCTGGCCGGCGGCAGTGCCTGGGGGCTGGATGCGGCCAGTGGTGTCATGCAGTGGCTGGAGGAGCAGCAGATTGGCCTGCGCGTGGGGTTCGGTCTCGTACCGATCGTTCCGGCAGCGGTTCTGTTTGATTTGCCCGTCGGCAACGCCAGGATCCGACCTGATGCCCAGGCCGGCTATGCCGCCTGCGTTGCAGCCAGTCGCCAACCACCACTGGAGGGAAATGTCGGCGCGGGTGCCGGCGCACTGGTTGGCAAAATCTTTGGCCTGAAACGCGCTATGAAAGGCGGTATCGGTAGCGCTGCGATCACCGTGGACGGTATTACCATGGGTGCCATCATTGCCTGCAATGCCCTGGGCGATGTCATTAACCCAGCAACCGGACAATTGCTGGCGGGTGCCAGGACCGCTGACGGGATCCAATTGGTCGACAGTCGTGCCGCCCTGCTTGCCGGCGAAACACCGAAGTCCGTGATGGCCGGCACCAACACAACCATCGGCGTCGTGGCGACCGATGCGGTGTTGACCAAGGCCCAAGCACACCGTCTGGCGCTGGTGGCGCATGATGGACTGGCCCGCAGCATCAACCCGGTCCACACCCTGTCCGATGGCGACACCTTGTTTGCGCTGGGAACCGGCAAAGCCGGCAAGCCAGCAGACATGATGTTGCTCAGTACGCTGGCCGCCGAAGTCACGGCCATGGCTGTCGTCCGCGCCATCATGGCAGCGCGCGGCCTCAACTGTGATGGTCTGCACTGGCCATCAGCATCAGATCTAACGCCAGCGTCTACTTTAGCGCCTTGAACCTCATACGCTTGGGTTTGGCTCCTTCTTCGCCCAGACGTTTGCGCTTGTCGGCTTCGTATTCCTGGTAATTGCCGTCAAAGAAAGTCCACTGACTGTCGCCTTCGCAGGCCAGGATGTGGGTTGCAATACGGTCCAGGAACCAGCGGTCATGGCTGATCACCATGATGGAACCGGCAAATTCGAGCAATGCGTCTTCCAGGGCACGCAGGGTTTCCACGTCCAGATCGTTCGACGGCTCGTCAAGCATCAGCACATTGCCACCTGCAATCAGGGTTTTCGCAAGGTGCAGTCGGCCACGCTCGCCGCCTGAAAGCGTACCCACACGCTTTTGCTGATCCGCACCGTTGAAATTGAAGCGGCCGCAATAGGCACGGCTGGCCATCTGGAACTTGCCGACATTGAGAATGTCAAGTCCATCGGACACATCTTCCCAAACCGTCTTTTCGTTTGCCAGACTGTCACGGTTCTGATCGACAAACGCCATCTTGACAGTAGAGCCCACCTTGACTTCGCCACTGTCAGGCTTTTGCTGACCTGCGATCATGCGGAACAAGGTCGATTTACCGGCGCCATTGGGCCCGATGATGCCGACAATGGCGCCTGCCGGTACTTTGAAGCTCAGGTTGTCGATCAGCAGCCTGTCTCCAAAAGACTTGCTGACATTGACGAATTCAATCACTTCATTGCCAAGTCGCTCGGCTACCGGAATGAAGATTTCATTGGTTTCATTGCGCTTCTGATACTCAAAATCGGACAGTTCCTCAAACCGGGCCAGTCTGGCCTTGCTCTTGGCCTGTCGCGCTTTCGGGTTCTGGCGTGACCACTCGAGTTCCTTCTTGAGCGCTTTGGCACGTGACTCTTCGCCCTTTTGTTCCTGCGCCAGGCGCTCCTGCTTTTGCTCCAGCCAGGCACTGTAATTGCCCTTGTAAGGCATTCCCGCACCACGATCCAGTTCCAGAATCCACTCCGCAGCGTTGTCAAGAAAATAACGGTCATGGGTGATCGCCACCACGGTGCCGGGGTAGCGTAGCAAGAACTGCTCAAGCCAGTCGACCGATTCGGCATCCAGGTGATTGGTGGGCTCGTCCAGCAACAGCATATCGGGTTTGGATAGCAGCAAGCGGCACAAGGCAACGCGACGTTTCTCGCCTCCTGAAAGCAGGCCAATCTTGGCATCCCACGGCGGCAGGCGCAGCGCGTCAGCCGCAATTTCAAGCTGATGTTCAGAATCGGCTCCAGCACTGCCTATGATGGCCTCCATCTTGGCCTGTTCTTCGGCCAAGGCATCAAAATCTGCGTCTTCCTCACCGTACGCCGCATAAATTTCTTCCAGACGGCTCTTGGCTGCCAAGATGTCCCCCATACCCGCTTCCACGCTTTCACGCACGGTCTGCGTGGGGTCCAATTGCGGCTCCTGTGGCAGATAGCCGATATTCAGGCCAGCCATCGGAATCGCTTCACCTTCAAACTCCTTGTCGACACCCGCCATGATTTTGAGCAGCGTCGACTTCCCCGAACCATTGGTGCCCAACACACCAATCTTGGCACCGGGAAAGAAACTAAGGGAGATGTCTTTGAGAATAAAACGCTTAGGCGGAATGATCTTGCCTAAGCGATTCATGGAAAATACGTATTGAGCCATTGAACTTGCGGGGAATCGCCGAATGTAAAACCAGCATTATCGACGCAACGACCTGAAACGGCCGGTTGACAGCGCGTTTATGTCACGACGAGGCAAACGCTGTCGGTGCGCTGGGCAGGCGATCCTGAAGTTTGCGCAAAACTGCGGCAAAACGCGCCGAATCGGCACCGGGGCTTTTCAAGTCACGAATGGCACTTGCGACAGATCTAAGGAATACGTCCAACCGTGGGTCATCGTCCGACTCGAAACACCGAGCCCGGCAAATAAGCCAGTCCAGTACCTGCCGTGCCGGATGGTGATGGTCAGCGAAATAGCGCGGGTCCGACCCAGCGATAGCCAGCAGCGCAGGTTCAAGTTCGACAGCAAGGCCGCGCACACCAGGCAACAGTCGATCATCCTGAGCAAGTTTGTCCAACAGCAAACGCACTACTTCCTCACCCAACTGTCTGCTCAATCCCCTGAGCCTTGCCTGCTCCACCAACAACTCCTCGCCGATTTCTTCACGCGAAACGGCAACTTCATCCAACTGGCTTTCCCGCTTTTGCAATCTTTGCAGCATCGGTTTGATCAATTTCAACTCTTCCAGCGCGACATAAGAAAACGGCACGGTGGGCAAAAAGTCCTGCCCATTGCCTCCGACAGCAAGCTGCGTGCCGCCGGACAGCAATCTTCGCAACCGGTCAAATGTGGTGACAGTGCGACTTACGGAACAGTGACGTCCTTTTCCAT
Source organism: Comamonadaceae bacterium (assembly GCA_037132975.1). Classification (GTDB taxonomy): domain Bacteria; phylum Pseudomonadota; class Gammaproteobacteria; order Burkholderiales; family Burkholderiaceae_C; genus Rhodoferax. The sequence continues at coordinate 6,185 of JBAXOZ010000032.1, read as the reverse complement.
GCACCGTACTTTCACCGCTGAGGAGGCTTCCTGCAGGCCAGGACGGCTCGACACCATGCGAACGCAGCCAGTCGCAAATTTCAAGATAGAACTGACGCAGATTGACTCCCAACAAACCCGCGGTGGGAATGAGCAAAGCTGCCCGAATGCCCGGGTCGGACACAAACTGTTTCAAGCAAGCCAGCAGCGCCTGAACAAAAACTTCGGCTTTAAGCGGATTGAGCGACGGCTGAACCGTTGTCCAACCGGAAACACTGCTGACCAGCGCATCAAGTGCCGGCAGCACATCTTCAACACCCCGGGAAACTTCCTGCAGCGCCAGCGCAAACTCGATGCTGGCATCAATCTGCTCGTTACTGAGCAGTTCCAGGTCGGCGAAATCCGGCATCGGGCTGGTCGCAAACTCCGTTGAGTTGGAGCGATAGACGGCAAGCTTCAGTTGCACCACAAACATTTCCGTCACCAAGGATGCTTCGCAACATAGCAAGTCCGTCATTGCCTGACTCAATGGAACCGGACCGGAAAACGCGCTGTTGAACGTCGTTCTGGTGGCCACCGAGGCCAGCCCATTAAGCACATCGCACATCAGGATATCTGCCAGCGGCAGCACTGCTTCAATGCAGTCATGCAGGCTGGGACGAGAACCGCTTTTTTCGCTGGCAACGCCGATGCGGCGAAACTGGAATCTGCTCATCAAACGCCCTCCATGCGACTACAAATTCAAAATCGATGGGGTCATTCTCACAGTTGAAATCGAACCTGAACAGTCTGCTCACATATTGTTTCCAATGTCTACGAGACAGACCCAATTACTTACAAATCACCAGCTGACTTTCAGGTAAAGGCAGAAACTCCGGCACCAGGGCCTAGAAATCCAGGCTATAAGCGTAGTTGCCTGCTTTGAGTTCCTGCCTGAAGATCAGGACCGATCGATAGGCATCAAGCCGTTTGAGCTCGGGCAGCGGTAAGTTCTTCTCAGCAGCGGTGATCGCCTTCGGAGCGACATCCATGGCGGGGTGCGTCACAATAAATGTGATGCCCTTCACGTTACCGGGGGCACGAACGTCAAAAGCAAAACTCGCGTCGACCCCTTTGACCGGGCGATAAACCACACGATCACGTACCCGCCACCAGTCAGCAATCTCGCGACCCGGTGCGGTCCAAATGTCGTCATGATGTTGCTGCAACATTCTCAGGTAAGGTGGCGTGACCTTGGTCATCAAATCACCAGGCTCGTAATTTTGCGAGTGCACCGACCAAACCCCCAAGGCACCTGTTTCATGCAAATAGTCAAAATCCAGCAGGGTCAACTCAGAAACCTTGGCGGCACTCAACCTTAGACCAAGATAGTTCAAGTCGTCCATCTGGGTGCGTGGCAAACCGACCATCACATCTTCCGTCTTGAGTCCCGGTTCTGATTCGGAAAAGAAGGGCAACCTCCCTTCCGACGCCGAGGGTCCCGTCACGTTGTGCCGCACTCCCAATTTACGCAGGATCTTCTCGGTATTCGGGTCCCAAGACTCGGTCGGCGCCCGAAACCCCGTCACGGTCGGCAGCGCCCTCGTGCCCACAGTGTCGCGCATCTCGGTCACCATGACGTTCAATCGCTTCTCCTGGGCTTCCAGTGTCTTGCCTTTGAAGCCAACGTGAACTTCTCCATGGTAGCCAATTTCATGGCTTTCAGACAATTTTTCAACAGCTGACCGATACTGTCTGGACACACTGGTCAACGAATAAAAAGTTCCGCGTAGATTGTTTGCACTGAGTTCTCGTGAAAAATCCAATGCATTCGAATACTTTTCTTCGGCGTCCATTTCGACCAATTGAGCTGACGTAGCGCCACTCGGCCAGGCCGCCTTGTAGATGCTGGTTTCGTGCTTGAGCCAAGCCATGACGGAATCGATCAAATTGGGTATTTCTATGCGTTCGTCGTATTCCCAACTTGACTCTGAAAATCCAAAATAGACACGGCGTGAAGTTCCCTTCTCAAGAAACGCAATGGCGCCATTACCGTTCTTCGGCGCAGGGTAACGCTCCCAGCTGAAATACCGTGCCGCCAGGTTTGCGGATTCCACGCGGATCGGTGTCTCGGCAACTTCACCCAGGAAGATCCGCTGCCCCGCAGGCACGGCCCAGGTTAGAGGACCGTCCCCGAATGGGTTCAGAAATCGGGTGGTCCTTTCGCTTTTGTCTTCGGACAGCAATTGCCCTTTCACCTTCATCTGCAACAGGCCCTCAATGAAGCCATAGCCAGCCCATTGCCCGCGGCCGTTACGTACACCGGTACCCCATGTCATCAGGATGCTGCCGCCTGAATTGGCAAAAAGTTCAATCGCCTTTCGCTCCTGCTCATCAAGCAGCGCGGCCGACCCAAGCACCAGGATGCCGGGTTTGAGTCCGGCCATCAAATTTGCCCTGGAGATCTCGCGAAATGATTTTCCATAGGGACGAAAATACTCACGCCAACGCTGCTTCAAACCGTCATAACTCGTACCGTTAGCGCTGAAGAAGGCGGATGTAATGGGACTTGAATACAAGTACACGGACTCCAACGTCTTTGGTGTGGCAGCCTGTGCTGCGTTGGCCAAATTCATCAGACACAGTAGACTGGTCAGGACGGTCCGCCATAAGCATTGGCTGAAGCCATGTGGCAGTAAATAGTTGACACCCATATCAAAGGTCCTCTTGCCTGGATTCATAAGAAAAGACTGGCTTCCAGTCGGAGTCAAGCAGGCGAGCGGGAGCCTTTGGTTCCGCCGTCAACTCCTCAAACTGGGGCCTGAAGTCTGGATAGCTTTGAACCCACTTGAAGTCGGCTTTCTGATTCAATATACCAACCGGTGCCACAAATACCGCCACCCGTTGCCTGTCAGTCTTGAAGGTCAGACGAATCGTGTCGTGGGCGAAACGCGCTACGGAATCGTAGAGTGAATAAGCACCATTCTTTGACTGCTCACCAAGATGCGACATCAGGACCCAGCCTGAAGCACCAGCCAATACCAGAGACAACAAAGAAATGGCCAACCACACCGTTGGCGAGGCAAGGTGTATCAATCGATAGGCAATGGTGTTCTGTCGCATCATCACGTCCACGCAACGCGTTTCACTTTCTTGCAAGAACAGAGGAATGAAAGCACGAATTATCATACCGTGCGACAATGCACCCCATTGCGGAGCTTCAGTTGCCCGCAATACCAGCAACTTGCTGGGAACGGTGCCTAGCGCAACTGTTCCACCTTTGTATCCCATCTGCCTATGACTGACTCGGCGCTGCTAGCGACGAGACAGGCCGATGCCATAGCGCCCAGGATAGGCGCCACACTATGAACTTTGAAGAACTAAATCTGGCTCCGGCCATTGTCAAGGCCGTGCTCGAACAGGGCTATGAGACCCCCACTGCCATTCAGGCGCAGGCCATTCCCGCCGTGCTGGCCGGCCACGACCTGCTCGGAGGGGCGCAAACCGGAACCGGCAAAACCGCCGCTTTCGTGCTACCCATGCTGCACAAACTCAGCGCGGCCGCGGCGCCAAAAAATAAGTTTGGTGGCACAGGGATTCGTGCCTTGGTCCTGACCCCCACGCGCGAACTTGCAGCCCAGGTGGAAGAATCTGTGCAGACCTACGGCAAATATCTGGATCTGACTTCAACCGTGGTGTTCGGCGGTGTCGGCATGAACCCCCAGATCAGTCGGGTCAAAAAGGGGGTCGATATCCTGGTGGCGACGCCTGGTCGTCTGCTGGACCTCTTGCAGCAGGGCGTACTGGACCTGACTCAAGTCCAGATTCTGGTGCTTGACGAAGCTGACCGCATGCTGGACATGGGTTTCATCCATGACGTCAAAAAGGTGTTGGCCGTGGTGCCCCGCGACAAGCAAAGCCTGCTCTTTTCAGCCACCTTCAGCGAAGAAATCCGTGATTTGGCCGCAACACTCCTGAAGAGCCCATTGAGCATTCAGGTGACGCCCGGCAACACGACCGTCCAACGCATCACGCAAATCATTCACCCCGTCGGACGTGGCAAAAAGAAAGCACTGCTGGCGCACATCATCCAGCAGCACAACTGGAGCCAGGTTCTCGTGTTCACCCGAACCAAGTTTGGCGCCAACAACGTTGCTGAATTTCTGGTCAAGAACGGCATCAATGCAATGGCCTTGCACGGCAACAAAAGCCAGGCGGCGCGCACCCAGGCACTGGCTGGTTTCAAGAGTGGCGAGATTCGCGCACTGGTGGCAACTGACATAGCCGCGCGTGGCATCGACATCGATGATCTGCCACACGTGGTGAACTATGAAATACCCAACGTCAGCGAAGACTATGTGCACCGAATTGGCCGCACCGGCCGCGCCGGCGCAGACGGTCAGGCGGTCAATCTTGTTTGCCTGGACGAAGAAGGTTTCATGCAGGCGATCGAGCGCTTCACCAAACAAACCATTCCGGTCGAAATTGTGGATGGCTTTATGCCGGAGCCAGGTGAGAGGGCCGAGCCCATCGCCATGGGTCGCCAAACCATTTGGGGCGGCGCCGGCAAGCCTCCCAGCCGCGACGTCATGCAGGCTGCTGGCAGAGCGGCACGAACCGAGATGATGCAAAGAGTGCGCGACGGCAAGTCAGCGCAGGGCGAACGAGGCGGTGGCGGTGGTGGTGGCAATCGACGAGGTGCCGGCAGCAACACCGGTGGGCAACGCAATGCTCCCCCGCGCAGCCACAACCCGGTTGGCAACCAGACACCAACGCGTTCCCCTCAGAGTCAGCCGGACCCGATGCGAACCAGCGTTGACATGATGGCGGAACGAGGCGCCCGCCGCGGCGGCGGCGGCTACGGCGGCGGCAATCGCACCGGAGGAGGCTATGCCGGCTCCGGTGGTCGCTCTGGCGGTGGCACAGGCGGTTTTGGAGGTGGTGGCAACGGTTCGCGCGGACCAGGGGGTTCCCGCGGCTCCTTTAACCGCTAAGAAAAAATCAGAAACGGTTTAGCTCGATCGCCGACCAGCAGACTGGCTGCCTTCGAGCTTTTTCACGGGTCGCAACAACCAGGCCGGCCAGGCACCGCTGCCAACGGCCAGACCCACTGACCAGAATACGACCTGCACCCCAACGACCGCTCCAGCCGTGCCAAACAACAGCGGCATCACAACACTTGAAGCGTTGATTGCCATCAGGCGCAGTCCCAGCGCCTCACCATGGCGCGCCTCCGGCGTGATCTGATGCAGCGTGCTCATGATCATGGGTTGCACCGACCCTAGCGCCAGTCCCAGCAGAACAGAGCAGGCACCCATGGCCAGCGCCGAGACCATCAGGGGATAGACCGCAAAAAGCGCCGCCGTAAGCAGCATGGCGCTACTCACCACCACCCATTCGTGAACCCGGGACGCAACAAAGGGCAAGATGACCCGGATCAATGTCGCGGCGAGCGCAAAGGCCCCCAGAATCGCGCCAATCTGGGAAGCACTAAAACCCCGCTCGTGCCCCAGCACCGGCACGACAAAGGTATGCACGTCCCAACAGGAAGACAGCAACCAGTTCACCAACATCAAACGGCGCATCAGGGGTTCGCGCAGCAAATCCAACGTGCTGCCGCTCTTCGCTCCTTCCAACTGCGTGACCGGTGGCAATTCCACTGTACGGCGCACCCAAAACCAGGTCGCCAGAGGCAACACAGCCATGAACAAAAAAGCTGAACGGAACCCGCTGTGATCAATCAGCAGGCCCGCCGTCAGGGGTCCAAGAAAATTCGACACTGCCGGCCCAATGGCCAGCCAGCTGAATACTTTCTTCAGTTCGGTCGCGCTTTGCGCTGCACGCCCCACATGACGTTGCAGCGAGATGGAAGCCACCCCAGTGGCACCACCGGTCATCAGCGCACTCAGGCACAAGACAGGAAAGGCGGGAAGAGCAAACGCGAGGCCAGCCCCCGCAAAAGCGACTGTCACACACAGGCCCACGGGGCGTTTGAGTCCGTGCCGGTCTGCATAGCGTCCGGCTGGCAAAGCCAGGAACACCTGGGTCAGGGCAAACAAGGCCAGCAAGAAGCCGACCGCGATGGCACTGTATCCCTCGCGCAGTGCCATCAGCGGCGCAGCCATGCGCATGCCGGCCATACAGGCGTGCAGGCAGACATGACCAGCAATCAGACGCGCCAACGCGAAGCGTGGCCCCGGCGACGCAACTGTCGCGAGGCTCACGCC
>JBAXOZ010000031.1:0-21846 GCA_037132975.1 Comamonadaceae bacterium | reverse complement strand
TTACGTCAAGCCAATTCCAGGCGAGGCCGAATGCGACAACAAGTCCCAACAGGAGTAATAGTCTTTTCACAGTGATGCCATTCGGTTGGAGCAGCTGGTATTTCTGGCGGAGGTATCAAAACTAGGGGGGTTCGCAGCAATTGTTTTTTTGAGGCGTGCTGGATTGTCTAGAATTTGTGCTCGGCAGGAACCGCATGAACATGTGGGGCCCCTATATTCATGGGGGGTACAAGTCAACTTTTTTCAAATACAGTTGCGATGCAATGAGTCAAGAAATCCCAATTCACGCCGATAGCCCTCGTTTCATTCCGCGCCGGATTCTGGTGGTCGAGGACAACCCACTGTTCGAGCAAGTGATCGGGCAAGTCATCGAGAGTCTGGGCATCGACGGCAAGACTTATTTTTGCCAAACCGGCAGTCAGGCGCTCAGCCTTTGTGAAGACAACAAAGTGGGGCTTGATCTGGCGCTGGTCGATCTGGGACTGCCAGATATTTCAGGCATTGAGGTTATTCGGGGCTTGCGCCGGCGATACCCGAACCTGCCGATCATGGTGATCTCAGTCATTTCAACCGAGCGCAGCGTGCTGGCTGCAGTACGGGCGGGTGCACGGGGTTACATCCTGAAAGGCGACTCAAAAGCCGCCATCACACAGGCGATTCAGGAACTGATGCTGGGCAATTACCCGATCACCCCGGCCCTGGCACGCTACCTGTTCAAGATGGCCGGCGGGGCCACTGGAACGAGCGCCGATACAGAGCACAATTTGTCGCCGCGTGAACTCGAAACACTGCAACACCTCTCGAAGGGCCACAAGTACGAAGAGGTCGCCCGTATCATGGGCATTGCCCTGTCAACGGTCCAGTACAACATTCGCAACCTCTATCGCAAACTCGACGCCAACTCGCAAATGCAGGCCGTGACGAAAGCCCGCGATCAGGGCTTGATCTGACCCGATGCACCGGATTCGTAATTCAGTCTTGAACGATTAAGCGCAGGCTGATCCGGGTGCCTGGTTCAGACGCAGGAATTGACAGTTCCGCCCCTATTTCGCGCGCCCTGCGCTGAATATTGCGCAAGCCCCGTCCATAGACCAAGGGCGTCGGCAAACCCACGCCGTCATCGGCAACGCTCAACAGCAAGCCGCGCTGCTCGGGCTCATACCGCGCTTCGATCCAGATCGCGCCCGCTTTCGCATGCTTGAGTGCGTTGTTCAGTGCCTCCTGGAGGATGCGCAGAACTTGCAGGATGATGCGCTGTGCGATCTCGGGCAGTTGCTCAATCTGAATATTCCAGTGAAGCTGCGTCGACATTCCCAACAAGCGGCGCTCGATGCGAAAGCGGAAATCAACGAGGGCATCCTCCAGCGTGAGATCGGTCTGGCGCAAGGCGTCGGCTACCAGATACAGGTCCGACATGCATTCCTGCAAGACTTGCGTGAGTTGCGCTTGGGTCATGGTGCCTTGCTCGGCCATGATCCGGGCAGTGGAAAGTTGCGAACCAAATCCGTCGTGCATGTCCTGCAACAGACGCTCGCGCTCCTCCTGTTTGGAGCGTTCAATTTCGGCTGCCAATATGGCCTGGTTGGCCAATTTCAAACTGGCTTCAGCCTCTTTGTAGGCGGTGATGTCAATCATCACGCCCTCCCATACAGCGCCACCCTGGGCTAAACGCCGCGGCACTGACTCGACGCTGAGCCATCGAACCTGGCCATTGACCACAATTCGACCTTCCCAGTGAAGGGGCTTGATTTCGGCAAAGACCTCCATGTTGAGCGCCAGGAAGGCATCGTAGTCATCCGGATGGACAATGCGAAATCCACGGTTCGGGTCTGCCAGCACGTCTTCGCGGCGCACATCGAGCATCTTCAACCATCGCTCACTCAGGAACGTAAACCGTGGCTCACCTTCTGCCGTGGTTTCCATCACATAGGTTCCGACAGGAATGTTTTCTGTCAGCAAACGTGTTGTCTGCTCCATTTGTCCGATTCGTTCAAGCGCGCCCCCTAATTCCTTGGTTCGGGCGACAACCTGCTCTTCCAGTGTTGCGCTGAGTTCGCGCGAAGTGCGCAAGGCGGAAGTCAGCAGGCCAAGCAGCATGCCGCCGATGATGAGCATCACGCCTGGGTAACCGTAAGTAATCAGGTACACGCCATCAAATACTGCCCGACCGGCCAGCCGCGCCCAGTCCACCATTCCCATGGCAAACAAGGCACTGAGCATAAGCGTCGCGATCGCGTGCAAGCGTCGGCGTGATTGCCAGGACCATCGCACCATGGCAAGCAACAGTCCAAGCCCCACCAATGCAAGCGGCGCGTACAGGACGACCACCACCATGCGATTGTTGCCCGTGATTGCGATCAGGGTTGGCCCGAGAACCGTGTAAGCCACAAGCAGCCTTCGCAGCCAGCGCAAGCCTTCTTCCTTAGCGAAAAGGTACAGAAACGTCAGTAGCAGCAGACAGCTGGAGGCCATTCGGCTTGCGAAAATGAACCAGCTAAACAGGTCACCATTGACCGGCGGATAAATGATCAAGAAGCTGAGGTTTACCAGGGCATTGCTGACACAAGTCAAACCAAACCAAAAATACAGCGAGGCGCTGCGTAACACAAGAGCCGCCGCCAGCGAAAGAAGACCCAAGAGCAGCGATACCCAGGTAATGCCTTCGGCTATATCCTGCTTTAACAGGAAACTTTTTCGATAAGGTCCTCGACGGAGTTCCAGGGCATCACCCACCAGCACCGGCGTCAGCCCGTTGGCCTGCCTGCTATTGGCGTAAATTTCGAAGTCGAGCGTGTTGGCTCCGACACGCCACGCACTCTTGGGCGGTACAAACAGGTTCGGTTGATTCAGGCAGCGTACATCCTGCAAGCGCCCGTCGGCGCAGGAGCCTACCTCCTGTCCATTCAAGGAAAGTCGGCCCGACAGACTCAGCTTCGACACAAAGACCGCCAGCGCAGCGTCAGGCTGTCCGGGCAATTCGACCACCAAGCGGTAATGAACTGTGCTGCCGCTGTGATTGAAATCGCCTGACTGCAAGATGTGGGGCAACTCAACCGTTTGCTTACCGGACAGGCTGGTCAATTCGGCAGCAACCAGTGTCTGTGTCGCCAAAGGGGCTGCGGCCTGATCCGCACTTGCCAAGCCGAGCCAACTGCAGCACAAGAACGAAAGGGCCAGCAGCAGGAGACGCTTAAAGTGCCGCCCATTCAGCGTCGATAAGTTCTGCGTCATCTGATCACCTCGTGAGACCCGCCAAAACACTCGCAATCACGACTTGTTATCAATCTATCTAATAGACCGTCGTTGTCAAAGTGCTGGCGACCCTACAGGAATTATTCAGAACACGTTCTGCTGCGGGTTGGATAAGTCCCTGGCAGCAGAATCGATTTGTCGATTGTTTCGATATCGGTGCGTCCGCACAGTGCCATGGTAGTGTCGAGTTCCTTGCGGATGATCTCCAGCGACTTTGTCACTCCGGCCTCACCCATGGCGCCCAGGCCGTAGATGTAGGCGCGTCCGATGTAGGTGCCACGCGCTCCCAGCGCGCGCGCCTTGAGCACGTCCTGACCGCTGCGGATACCACCATCCATATGCACTTCGATCTCCTTGCCGACGGCGTCCACGATGGCCGGCAGGGCACGGATGCTCGATTCAGCGCCGTCCAACTGGCGTCCGCCATGGTTGGAAACGATCAGCGCATCGGCACCGGAACTGACGGCGAGCCTGGCGTCTTCCACGTCCTGAATGCCTTTGAGGATCAGCTTGCCGCCCCAGCGCTTCTTGATCCATTCGACGTCGTTCCAGTTCAGCGTTGGATCAAACTGGCTGGCCGTCCACTGCGAGAGTGAACCCATGTCCTCGACGCCAGTAACGTGGCCGACGATGTTGCCAAAAACGCGCCGCTTGGTGCCGAGCATGCCCAGCCCCCAGCGCGGCTTGGTCATCATGTTGAGGATGTTGGGCAGCGTCATTTTGGGCGGCGCGCTCAGGCCGTTCTTGAGGTCCTTGTGGCGCTGGCCGATGATCTGCAGATCCAGCGTCAGCACCAGGGCCGAGCAGTTGGCGGCGCGCGCGCGCTCGATCAGGCGCTCGATGAAGCCGCGGTCCTTGATCACATAGACCTGGAACCAGAACGGGTGATTGCCGGTGCCCTGGGCCACGTCTTCAATCGAGCAGATGCTCATGGTGGAGAGCGTGAAAGGCACACCAAAGGCCTTGGCCGCACGCGCTGCCAGAATCTCGCCGTCGGCGTGCTGCATGCCGGTCAGACCGACTGGTGCCAGTGCTACTGGCATCGCCACTTTCTGCCCGACCATGGTGCTGGCCGTGCTGCGACCGTCCATATTGATCGCCACGCGCTGGCGCAATTTGATTTTCTGGAAATCGGTCTCGTTGGAGCGGTAGGTGCCCTCGGTCCAGGAGCCGGAGTCGGCGTAGTCGTAGAACATGCGCGGTACGCGCTTTTCCGCCAGCACGCGCAGGTCTTCAATGTTGGTGATCACGGGCATGATGTCTCCTTCACTTCGGTCGCATGGTAGCGCATCGGGTTCAGCGAATTTTGGCCGCTTCGACTTCCATTTGTGCGACCAGTTCTTCCATCTGTTCCACCATCGCCTGCACCGTCTCGCGTCTGGACAGATCGACACCGGCCTTTTGCAGCTGCTGCATCGGGTGGTCGTTGCCACCGCTCTTGAGCAGGGTGAGGTAACGCTCGGTGGCCGCCGCGCGGGACGCATCGGAGCCGGTCGTCATGTCCTTGAAGAGTTTGGCCGATGAGGCAAAGCAGGTGGCGTACTGATAGACGTAGTACGGTGAGTTGAAGAAATGCGGAATGCGCGACCAGGTGTATTTGTACAGGTCATCGACTGTGACGGCATCACCGTAATAGTCCTGCAGCAGTTTCAGGTAAATACCGCTCAGCACATCGGAGGTGATCGGCTTGCCCTGCTCCACCAGCTTGTGCGCCTGCAACTCAAAATCGGCAAACAGCACCTGCGTGTAGAAGGTGCCGACGATGGAGTCGACTGCATGCTGTAGCAGCAGGAAGCGCTCCTTGGGGTCCGTCGTCGCCTGTAGCAGGCGGCTGAGCAAAAAGCGTTCGTTGGTGGTGGAGGCTACTTCCGCGACAAAGATGGTGTAGTCGGCTGTCACGAAGGGTTGCGCTTCATGCGAGAGCAGCGTGTGCATGGCGTGACCGCCTTCGTGCGCCAGCGTGAACAGCGCGTCCTGCGTGTCGTTGTGATTGAGCAGCATGTAGGGGCCGACGCCGTAAATGCCGCTGACGTAGGCGCCGCTGCGCTTGCCCTCGCTTTCATAAACATCGACCTGTCTGCCGGTCATGAACTTCTGGTATCTGGCAAGGTAATCGGCGCCCAATGGGGCCACCGAGGCCAGCACCTGCTCACGTGACTCGGCAAAGGGGTAGGTCTTGTCGGTCTTGTAGATCGGGATAGCTCCATCGTACAGGTGGTAGCTGTCCAGCCCGAGCAGTTTCTTGCGCAATTTGATGTAGCGTTGCAACGGCGCCGTGCCCTGTCGCACGGTATCGACCAGGTTCGTTACCACCGAGGCTGGAATCGCATTGCCATCGAGCGCCGCATCGAGCGTACTGGGGAAGTTGCGCGCCTGCGCATTGAACCAGTCGTGCTGCAGCACACCGTTGTAGATGGCGGCGTAGGTGTTGGTCGTGGCCGCATAGGTCTTCAGGTAGGCCTCAAAGGCTTTGGCACGATCGGCCTGCTTGTAGTTGGTGGCCAGCACCGACTGGTAGCTGCCAGGCGAGAGCTTGATTTCCTTGCCGTCAGACAGGGTGACCAGCGGGAACTTGATGTCGGAGGTGGAGAGCTCCTGAAAAGTCGCCTTGGGCGTCGCGTTGAAGCGTGCCGCGTAGGAAAGCAGGCGCTCGCCCGACTCGTCGAGCACATGCTTTTGCTGGCGGTAGTTGTCCAGAATCGTGAAACGGTAGGCTTGCAGCGCTGGTGTGGCGGCAATCCACTGCTCCATCGTCGGCTGTGCTACGGTCAGTAACTCCGGCGTGAACCAGGAAGTGGCGGTACCGAGTTTGGCGAACAGCGCCATGACGCGCTGGAACCTGCCCGAGACGTCCTGATTGCGCGTGTCGATGTCACGCTGCAGCGCGGTGTAACCGTAGACCTTGTACTGCAGCTTGCCGATGTCGTCGAAGGCCTGGTACGCCTTCAGGACCGCGTCCGACCCGTTCTTGAGTGTCCCCTTGAGTTTGGTAAAGGCGTCGATCCGGCGGTCGATGTCCTGCATGCCTGCTTCCCAGGCATCCCAGCTGGCGTAGATGGGGCTGAAGTCCCAGCGGAATTCCGGCGCGATCTCGGAGCGGTTATGGGTTGCCGGCTTGGCGCCATCAGCCGCCAGCGCACCGGCGGCCAGTGTGAGTGAAATAGCGGTGCCGGCGAGGCTGCGAAAAGTAGTGTTCATGGCGAGTGGACCCTGCATTAGGGCAGGCTGTTGGGGTGTGACCGCGAGAGTATCGCATCGCTAGGCGCGCCGTGTGCGGTGGGGCTTCTGCTGATGGTTGGAGCTCCGAAACCCACGACCGCTGCCCTGCCAACCAGATCGTGATCACTGACCCCAGTAAACAGCATTCGGGTTGTCAACCAGCACGGCTTGCAGCGCATGTTCTCCAACCCACTCGCGCAGCGCGGCAAAAAGCGTCGGGTAATGGGCTTCATGCTCATGGTTGGTGAAGGGCCAGTCGCTGCCCCACAACAATCGGTGACTGCCCAGCTCGCTTTGCCACAGTCGCGCCAGTGCGAATGGGTCGCGTCCGTCGAGGCGGTAGGGCCCGCTGAGCTTGATGTAAACAGGTGACTGCTGCGCGCGTGCCAGCACGGCTCTGACGCTGGGGTCGCCCAGGCAGATGGCATCGGGCTTGCCCATGTGGTCCAGCACCAGTGGAAGCGTGCCCGGTAACTGCGCCAGTACGCCGGGTAGGGCGCCGATATCGGTATGCAACTCCAGGTGCCAACCCAAGGTAAGCAGGCCGCCCCAGAACGCAGTGGCGTGTTGCCATGGTTCTATCTGGTGCGAGACGCCAGCCAGGTTGAGTCGAATGCCCCGCACGCCCAAGGCGTTCAGGCGTTCGAGTTCAACAACAGGAGTGTCAGGCTCCAGCACGACGACGCCGCGCAAGCCCCGCGGGTTTCCAGTCAGTTCGTACAGCAGCCCGCTGTTGTCGGTTCCGAGAAAACTTGGCTGCACCAGCACGCCGCGCTGCACGCCCTGCGTCTGCGCCTGGGCTTGCCAAGCCGGCATGGGCGCATCGTAGTGCGGCACATAGCGCGCACCAGGCTGCGCCACGCCTGCCTTGAAGACGTGGAAGTGGCTGTCGACGAAAGTTTTTGACATGGCGCTGCTCATGGTGTAAATTCTAGTCCTCTAGATGACTAAATCAATAATGTCAGAACAAAAATTGGTTCCGGGCACAGCAGCCCAGCGAGAGCAACGCGAGCCCGGGCAAAGCCGCTATGGCTGGCTGGCTGCGGCACTGCGTTCACGCATTTTGCAGGGTGAGTGGGCGCCGGGCGAGGCCATTCCACCCGAGGCCCTGCTGGCCAAGTCCTACAACGTGGCGCTGGGCACGCTGCGCCAAGCCTTGGCACTGCTGGTGTCTGCCGGCCTGCTGGAGCGTCACCACGGGCGCGGTACTTTTGTGAAGGCGGGGCTGGACGGCGCCACGATGCTGCGTTTTTTCCGGTTTCGTCAGAGTGGCGAGTTGCAGGCCGCGCCCAGCTCGCGCATCCTGAGTCGCAAGCATCGTCTGGCAGACCTTGACGAGGCCGATACCCTGGGCGTGCCATCCGGGACTTCGGTCCTGGTGCTGGAACGTTTGCGCAGCATCGACAAGCAACCTTGCCTGATCGAGACGCTTGTCCTGCAACTGCCGCTGTTTGAGGCACTGCTTGAGTCCGATACCACCGCTTGGGACGATCTGCTCTACCCCATGTACCAGCGTGTTTGCGGCGTGGTGATTCATCATGCCGAGGATCACTTGAGCTTTGACCAGCTCACACAGCAGCAGGCCAAACGTTTGGGTCTGGAGCGCGGTCACCCCTGTGTACGTGTCCAACGCCGCGCTTTCGATCTGGCAAACCGCTGCGTTGAGTTGCGCACCACCTTCGGCGACGCTTTTGCTTTTGAATACACCGCGCAGGTGCGCTGAATCTGATCCGACGCTATCACCAACCACAGTCCTCATGGAGATCATCTTGAACCACTTCAATCTGCCCACGCGCCTGAAAGTCACACGCCGCTCCCTTCCCCTGCTGGCGTTGCTGATGCTGGCGTCTGTCTCGACTGCTTTCGCACAAGGCAGTGCATGGCCCAGCCGTCCGATCACGATGGTGGTGACCTATCCGCCTGGTGGTGGTGCGGACGTCATGGCACGATTGATCGCACCGAAGATGGGCGAGGCGCTGGGGCAGAACGTGATCATCGAAAACCGCCCGGGCGCCGGCGGGCAGATCGGCGCAGCGGCAGTGGCCAAGGCAGCGCCGGATGGCTACACGCTGATGCTCGATGCCTCGTCGTTTGCCGTGAATCCCTCTCTGTACCCCAAGTTGCCCTATGACAGCGCCACGGCCTTCCGACCGATCGGCGTGATTGCCCTGTTTCCCAATGTGGTGCTGGTCAATCCCCAGTTCCCGGCCAAAAACATTGCCGAGCTGACGTCGCTGGCCCGTTCGCGCAAGGACTTTGTCTCGTTTGCTTCTTCCGGCAACGGCTCCGCTCAGCACCTGGCCGGCGCCCTGTTTGAATCGGCCGCCAAGGTGGACATGGTGCATGTCCCGTACAAAGGCGGTGGCCCGGCGCTGAACGACGTGATTGGTGGGCAGGTGCCGCTGTTCTTTGGCAATCTGGCCTCGACCTTGCAGCACATTCAGTCGGGCAGGCTGCGCGCGCTGGCGGTCACTTCGAGCAAACGCGCCCCCATGCTTCCCGATGTGCCGACGCTGGCCGAGGCAGGCCTCGCTGGCGCAGAAATCTACGAATGGAATGCCGTCTTTGCACCGGCCGGAACACCGGAGGCGGTGCTGGAGAAAATCTCGGTGGCACTGCAAAAGGCGATCGATTCACCCGAAGTCAAGGCCCGCATTACCCAACTGGGTGGCGACATTCAGAAGGGTGGACCAAAAGCAGCGCAGGATTTCATCCAGGCGCAGATGTCGATCTGGTCCAGGCTGGTCAAGGCCAAGGGGATTTCTGTCGAGTGAAGCTACGCCGCCCTGGGTATCAGGCGCAAAGCCCTGACGTGTCTTAACAGCATCGGAATGGCCAGCGCCGCGCCAATCAGCGTCGGTGTCAGACCCGGCGCAATCAGCAGGATGGCTGCGACAAAGCACAGGTATTGCTCCCAACGTTTCATTTCCACCAGGAAGTACTTGGACAGGGCGGCGGCCAGCATCGTGATACCGAGCACGCACCCGGTGAAGGTGACCACAAAGTCGTACCAGGTGAAGCCCTTGGCAACCAGCAGCAGCGACGGCGAAAAGACAAAGACAAAGGGCACCAGCGCCTTGGCCATGCCAAGACGAAAAGCCGTGTTGCCGGTCTTGAACGGGTCGCTGCCGGCCATGCCAGCCGCTGCATAAGCGGCGAGTGCCACCGGTGGCGTGATATCGGCCAGTACGCCGTAGTAGAAAACGAAGAAATGCGCCACCAGCGGCTCCACACCGAGTTGAACCAGTGTTGGCGCGGCAACCGACACCATGATGATGTAGGTGGCCGTGGTCGGGATACCGCAACCCATCAGAACACAGACAACAGCGGTCATGAACAAGGCACACAGCAGGGTCATCGACTGCAGGCTCGCCATGGCTGCGGGGATGATCGAAGCCATGCCGCCGGCCATGCTTTGCGCCGCGCTGGTGATGATGAAACTGATCTTGAAGCCGACGCCGGTCAGTGTCACGACGCCGATGACGATGCCTACGGTGGCTGCAGCCGCGCCAACCGCTAGCGCGTACTTGGCGCCGGTCTCCAGCGCTTCCACCAGGTCTGCATGCTTGATTCGTCCCGTGATGTTGGCGAATTTGGCAAACAGTATTTCGGCCAGAATGCCGGCAGCAAACAGCGTGAGCTTGATCGGTGTGTTGTATTCGCCGTAGTCGCCAAAGGCAATAGCCACCAGCAAGCCATGCAGGCCCAGCATCAAGGCCCAATTCTTTACGGTGTTGCCCTGGGTAGCGGTGGACAAGCCCACGATGGCGCAGGAACTGATGCCAACGAAAGCGGCCAGATAAGGCGTGCGCCCGGAGGTCAGGATACTGATCAACAGCAGCAAGGGAATCAGGGTCGGCCAGCGCATCTTCAGCGAGGCCTGGAGCTTGGGCATTTCCTCTTCGGTCAGGCCACGCAGGCCATAGCGCTTGGCTTCAAAGTGCACCTGCATGAAGACACCGAAAAAGTGCATGAAAGCGGGAACCACCGACGCGGCAATGATGGTCTGGTAGGGCAGGTTCAGGAATTCGATCATCAGGAACGCTGCTGCGCCCAGCACCGGCGGTGTGATCTGACCGCCAGTGGAAGAGGCAGCCTCCACCGCAGCCGCGAAGTGGCGCTGGTAACCGACGCGGATCATGGCCGGAATCGTGAGCGAACCCACCGTCACCGCGTTGGCCACGGAGGAGCCACTGAGCATGCCAAACATCGCCGAACCAAAGACACTGACCTTGGCCGGACCGCCAGCGTAGCGCCCGGCAATGCTGGCGGCAAGGTCCAGAAACAGTTGTCCCAGGCCGACGCGGGTGGCCAGCACGCCAAACAGCACGAAGTGAAAAACGTAGGTTGCCACCACGCCGACCGCTATGCCGTAAATACCCTGGCTGGTCATGTATTGGTGATTGATCATCTGGCTCCAACTCGCGCCAGCGTGTTGCAGCAAGCCCGGAAAGATGGGCCCCAACATGGCATAGGCGGTGAAGCCGATGGCAATCAGGGGCAGCGGCCAACCCATGCAGCGCCGCGTTGCTTCCAGCAGGGTGACAAACAGAATCGTGCCGAACAGCACGTCCCAATTGCTGGGGTTGCCGATACGGAAAGCAAGGTCGTCAAACACATAGGGGATGTAGAGCACACTGAGGGCACAGCACAGGCCGAGCAGCCAGTCGCTTAGCGGTACGCCACCGGGGTTTAGCCAGGAATTGCGTGGTGCCTTGGCGGCGGTTTTCTTGCTCCCCGCAAAGACCAGAAAAATCATGCTCAGCACAAAAGCCATGTGCACGCTGCGGTGCGTTATCTCCTGCAGCAAGCCAAAACCGGCCGTGTAGTAATGAAAACACGACAACGCAATCAGCATCCATTTGACGAGCTGCGTAGCAGGCGGCACCGTTGGCCGGAAGCGCATCTCGGGGTCAAACTTCTCTTCCAGTTCCTGGAGTTTTTTCTCGTCGGGCAGGCTGATGGCAGGAGTATTCATGGTGTTCTCGAAACGGCTTCAGAAACGGCAACGGGCGGAAGGTCCGCCCGTTGTCTGTCGAATCATAGCTCTGAGTTTATTTCAAAACACCAGCTTCACGATAGAACTTTTCAGCGCCCGGGTGGAACGGAATGCCAACACCTTGCACCGCGTTTTGCAGGTTGATGTACTTGCCCTTGGCATGACCGGCCGCCAGTGTCTTTTGTGCCGCGTCGCTGTACAGGGCTTTGGTGATCTGGTAGACCGTCTCTGCGTCTGCCTTGTCGCTGGTCACCCATTGCGCGCCCACGGCCAGGGTTTTGACAGCGGCAACACCTTTGTAGGTGTCGGCAGGAATGTTGTCCACGGCAAAGAAGCCGCTGGTCTTGCGCAAGCCATCCGCCTGCGGACCATCGATAGGCACCAGTTCAATGCCAGCGCCACTGGAAGCCAGTTCGGCGATAGCACCCGCTGGCGCACCACCGGTGAAGAAGAAGGCGTCGAGTGCGCCGTCCTTCATCTTGTCGCCAGCCTGATTGGGCTTGATGTATTCGGGTTTGATGTCAGACTCTTTCACGCCATAAGCCAGTAGTACCAGACGCGCATTGATCAGCGTTCCCGAACCCGGCTCGTCGAGCGCGACGCGCTTGCCCTTGAGGTCGGCCACGGTCTTGATGTTGGAGCCTTTCTTGACCACGATGTGCAGGCTTTCAGGATACAGGTTGGCAATCATGCGCAGACCCGCCACGTTGGGCTTGCCTTCATAAATCCCGGTGCCTTTTTGCGCCCAGGTGGCGACGTCGGACTGGCTGAAGCCTGACTCCATGGAGCCGCCGGCGATGCCGTTGACATTGGCCAGCGAACCGTTGGAGGCCTGTGCCGTGGCGATGATCTTGCCGGGTACCGAGACCGCGTTGGCAATCATGCCGCCAATCGGGTAGTAGGTGCCGGCGGTGCCGCCCGTGCCGATACGGAAGTACTGCTGCGCCTGGGCGGCGCCAGCCAGCGCCAACGTAGCTGCCACGGCCAATAGCGAGGTCTTGACGATCTGTTTGAGGATCATGGTTTCTCCAGTCAGGATGAGGTTGCGAATAAAAGCGCTAGGTTAACAGGTTAAAGCACGCTGTGCGCGTTCAGACGCCGAGGTAGCCCGACAGATCTTCATGGCGGGCCAGCGTGGCAGCGTCGCCGTGCAGCACGACGCGCCCTTTCTGCAGCACGACGGCGGTGTTGGAACGCGCCAGCACCTTGCGGTAGTCACGATCCACAATCAGCGTGGCGATGCCGCTGGCGCTGATTTCACCGATGACGCGCCAGATCTCGGCCACGATCAGGGGCGCCAGTCCCTCGGTCGCTTCGTCCAGCACGATCAGTTCCGGGTGCGTCATCAGCGCACGACCGATGGAGAGCATCTGCTGCTCGCCGCCCGACAGTTGCCCGCCCATCTGGGCAATGCGCTCGGCCAGTCTGGGAAAAGTTTCCAGCACGCGTTCAAACGACCAGTCCTTGCGTCCGTCGCGGCCATATCTGGCTGCCATCAGCAGGTTTTCCCGCACCGAGAGGTTGGGGAAAACGCCGCGCCCCTCGGGCACGTAAGCAATGCCCAGGCGTGCCACCTCGTGTGGCTGCAGGTGCGAGGCTTCCTGTCCGAACAGGCCAATGTGACCATCGCGCTGCCGGACATGGCCCAGCAGGGTGCGGATCAGCGTGCTCTTGCCCATGCCGTTGCGCCCGAGCAGACCCACGGTCTCGCCGCGCCCGATCTGCAGATTGACGCCGTGCAGCACATGGCTGGAGCCGTACCAGGCATGGACCGCGCGTGCGTCCACAATCAGTTCACGGTTCATCGCTGGCTTCTCCCAGGTAGGCCAGGCGCACGCCGGCGTGGCTGCGCACAAAGTCGGGCGAACCGCAGGCAATGACCACACCGTTGACCATCACCGTGATCGTGTCAGCGATGCGAAATACCGCATCCATGTCGTGCTCGACCAGCAAAATGGCATGACTGCTCTTGAGTTCGGCCAGCAGAGCCAGCATGCGTTCGGTCTCTTCTGCGCCCATGCCGGCCAGCGGCTCGTCAAGCAGCAGCACCTCGGGGTCGGTGGCCAGACACATGGCAATTTCAAGCTGGCGTTTCTGGCCGTGCGAGAGCATGCCGGCGTTGCGCTCCTGCACGCTGCCCAGGCCGGCGCGCTCAGCCACTTCGCGAGCCTTCTTGCTGCTCAGCGGGCACTTCTGCGCATCCTGCCAGAACGCCCATGGCCGAGGGTGGCGCGTCTGAGCTGCCAGCCGGCAGTTTTCGAACACGGTGAAGCTGGGATAGATGGTGTTGCGCTGGTAGCTGCGACCCAGGCCGGCGCGGGCACGCCGGGGTTGCGACCAGGCGGTCACGTTCTGACCCAGCAGTTCGATCTCTCCGGCAGACAACTCAAGCTCACCGGACAGGATATTGATCAACGTCGATTTGCCGGCGCCATTGGGTCCGATCACCGCATGCACGCTGTGGCGAGCGAGTTCGAGCGAGACCTTGTCCAGGGCCACCAGGCCACCCCATCGGCGTGTGATTGAGAGCCCACGCAGCAGGACTTCGGACTCACTCATCTTCAGACTCCGCATCGGCCGCCGCGGCAGCGGCGTTGGATCGTCCAAACAGGCGCTCGGTGATCTGCTGCGGTACGCCCACCAATCCGCGTGGCAGCAAGGCGACGCTGGCGATGATGGTCAGGCCCAGTCCAAGCTGCCAGTGTTTGGAGAAGTCACCAAAGAGTGCTTCGGACTTGAACAACTCCTGCAACAGCGCAAAGGCGAAGGCGCCAATGATGGCACCGCGCAACTGGCCGATACCGCCCAGGATGATCATGATCAGCACATTGCCCGAGACGTGCCAGCTGATCAGTTCCGGGTTCACATAACCGTCTTTCACGGCAAACAGGAAACCCGCCAGTCCGGCAATGCCGCCGGAGATCACGAACGCGGCCAGTTTGTAGCCGAAGGTCGAAAAACCGGTGGAGCGCATGCGCTGCTCGTTGACGCGGATGCCGGCCAGCGCACGGCCAAAGCGCGAGCGCAACAGCAACGCCAGAAAGCCGAAGACCGTGATCAGACTGGCCAGCGTGAAGGCATAGAGCGTGAGTGGCTGATCCAGATCGAGCAGACTGCCCAGCACTGGCTTGATGGTCATGTAGATGCCGTCAGTGCCACCGCCCAGCGGCGTGTCGTGCGCCACGTAGTAAGCCATCTGGGCAAAGGCCAGTGTGACCATGATGAAATAGACGCCACTGGTGCGCAGCGACAGCATGCCCGCCAGCAGCGCATAGGCCGCGGCGGCCAGCACGCAGACTGGCAGCAGCCAGAGCATGGAGGCGGCGCCGCTCTGTGGCGACAGCAATACCGCCGCGTAAGCACCAATGCCCAGAAACGCCGACTGCCCGAAGCAGACCAGGCCGGTGCCTCCCACCAGCAACTCCAGGCTCAGCGCAAAGACGGCAAAGATCATGATCTTGGTGACCAGGTCGATGCCGTATTTTCCGGCGACCAGCGGAAACAGCGCCAGCGCGGCAAAGGCCAGGACGGAAAAAATGATCTTGCTGTGCTTCATGGGAATCGGGTTGCGCCTAGCCGGCCTTGAACAGGCCGCTGGGTTTCCACAGCAGGATCAGTGCCATCATCACGTAAATCAGCACGCCCGAAGCCTGGGGCACAAGCACCTTGCCAAAAGTGTCAACGACACCAATCAGCAGGGCGGCGAGCAGGGCGCCGCGGATCGAGCCGATGCCACCAATCACGACGACCACAAAGCAGATGATCAGCACCGTGTTGCCCATGCCCGGATAGACCGAAGAGACAGGTGCTGCAATCATGCCGGCGAAAACGGCCACGGCCATGCCGGCGGCGAACACCACGCGGTACAGGAACTTGATGTCAATGCCGAGCGACTGCACCATCTCGCGATTGGTGCTGCCGGCGCGGATCATCATGCCAAGGCGCGTGCGCGTGAACACCAGATACATGCCCAGCGCCAACAGCAGGCAGACCGCCGAGATGAACAGTCGGTAGATCGGGTAGGTCATCAGATCGCTCAGCGGCAGCGTTCCGGCCAGGATGGCGGGCGGCTGCACGCCGTGCACGTCGTCGCCCACCAGCATGCTGCGCAGTTCCTCAAAGACCAGAATCAGGCCATAGGTCATGAGCACCTGCTGCAGATGTTCACGCTCATAGAGAAAGCTGAAGAAAGCCCACTCCAGCACATAACCCGCAATCACGGCCAGCACCAGGCCGACCAGCAGCGTGGCAAAGAAGCCGCCACCAAAAGTAGCTCCGACGATCGGGGCCAGAGCGTACGCCATGTAGGCGCCAATCATGTAGAAGCTGCCGTGCGCCAGGTTGATGACCCCCATGATGCCGAAGATCAGGGTCAGGCCCGACGCCACCAGAAACAGCAACAAGCCGTACTGCAGCGAGTTCAGGCACTGGATCAGGAAGGTGGTCAGGTCCATGGCGGCAGATGACCGCGCTGGCCGTCCGATCCCGTCATCGCGAGCGTAGCGTGGCGATCCATGGCTTCAGGGGTCATGGATTGCTTCACTTCGTTCGCAAAGACGAGTAAACGGCGATGACGAGGAAACGGCAGTTTGGAAATTCTTGCCTTCCTTACATCTTGCAGCCACGCGCCGGATCGGCCAGGCCCTTGATGGCGACACTGACCAGTTTGTTCTCCTTGCCGGTGACCTGGCGCAGGTAGATGTCTTGCACCGGGTTGTGTGCCTTGGACAGCATGAAGGGACCGCGTGGGCTGTCGATCTTGGCCTTTTCCACTGCACTGGCAAACTCGGCTTTCTTGCTTAGATCGCCTTTGACTGCAGCCGTGCCAATGGCCAGAATTTGCGCCGCGTCGTAACCTTGCACGGCATAGACATCGGGCTGCATCTTGTAAGTCTTGGCGTAGGCCAGACGGAAGGCGGTGTCGCGCGGCGTGCCCAGGCTGTCGGCATAGTGCAGCGTGGTGAACAGGCCGTCGGCGTCGGCGCCCTGGGCGTCGAGCGTACCGTCGGTCAGGAAGCCCGCGCCATACAGCGGAATGCTCTTCTTCAGACCGGCGGCTGCATAGTCCTTCACGAACTTGACCGCAGCGCCGCCAGCGAAGAAGGTGTAAACGACGTCAGGCTTGAGGGAGGCGATTTCGGTCAGCAGGGCCTGAAACTCGACGCCGGGGAAAGGCAGGCTCAGGTCCTTGACGATCTGGCCGCCACCCTTCTCGAACGCTTCGCGGAAACCCTTGACGGATTCGTCACCGGCAGCGTACTTGTGGGTGATGGTCACGGCCTTCTTGGCGCCCTTTTTGAGCGCCACTTCGCCCATGGCGTAGGCCGGCTGCCAGTTGCTGAAGGAACTGCGGAAGATGTTGGGTGCGCACATGGCGCCGGTCACGATATCGGCACCGGCGTTCGGAACGATCAGCAGGGTGCCGGTGTCTTTGGCGACTTTGGCCATGGCCATCGCCACGCCCGAGTGCACGGTGCCCACCAGCACGTCGACGTTGTCGCGCTTGACCAGTTTGTTGACGTTGTCGGTGGCCTTGGACGGGTCGGATTCATCGTCGACCTTGACGAACTCGATCTCGCGGCCAGCGAGTTTGCCACCCTGTTCTGCAATCTGCAGCCGAAAGCCGTTTTCGATGGCGATGCCGAGTGCGGCATAGGTGCCGGTGTAGGGCAGCATCAGGCCGACCTTGATTTTGGCAGGGGTCTGGGCCAGGCTCAACGATGCGGCCATGGTGCAGGCGGCAAGCAGGGTAATGCGATGTACTTTCATGAGAGGTCTCCTCGGTTGTGGTTGTGAATGAATTGTGTCACGGCTTTGATCACTTTTTCTGGCTGATCGCGGTGCGGTGAGTGGCCGCAGTGGGCTAATTCCAGCAACTCGGTTTGGGGCAGGCGTTCGGCAATGCCGTGAATCTGGCGCAGCGTGCCGTATTCGTCATCGCGTCCCTGTAATGCCAGCAGAGGGCAGCGGATGCTGCCGATCTCGGCTTCGATCGACCAGGAACGAAAGGCTGGAGCCAGCCAGATCCGGTTCCAGCCCCAAAAGGGCGAGTCCGGTTCGTCATGGTATTTGGCCAGTCGATCGCGCAGATCGGTCTCCAGATAAGCCTGGCGTGCCAATTCGATGCTGCTGACCGAAAGGTCTTCAACCAGGATGTGCGGTGCAGCGACCACGGCACCAGCTAGGGCGTCGGGGAAGTGTGCCGCGTAGAGCAGGGCCATCGAGCCGCCGTCGCTGTGGCCATAGAGCCAGGGTGGCGCGGCTTTGGTGTCAATACCCAGCGCCTGGAGCAGGGCCGGCAACACCTCCAGCGCCTGCTGGTGCATGAAATCGTTGCGCCAGATTTCATCACTGGCGCGCGGCGTCGAGCGACCGTAGCCGGGTCGCGAATAGACCAGACCGCGCAAGCCGGCGGCGTCGCACAGTTGCTGCGGGAAGTCTTTCCACATGGCCAGTGATCCGAGCCCTTCGTGCAGGAAGACGATCAGGGGCGCGCCGACGCGCTCGGGCGAGAGCCAGGCATGCTCAATGCGCACCGGGCGTTGGCGCCAGTCAATTTCAACGAATTCTGAGTCTATTTTTGCCATCGGTTGCACAATCGGCAAATATGAATTATTGTGCAGGGCCGAACAATAAAGACTCCATTCCTTCATGTCAAGCACGATAGCGCCTTTATCAGGGTTAACGACAGGTCAGCCTGAGGTGGCCTTGCAAGAGAAGAACCCCTTTCTGACGGCGTTGGGAGAGCGGGTGCGCGCCCTGCGCTCACGCCGCGGCATGACACGCAAGGCGCTGGCGCTGGCGGCGGACGTTTCCGAGCGGCACTTGGCCAACCTGGAATACGGTGTTGGCAACGCGTCGATTCTGGTGCTGTTGCAGGTGGCGGGTGCCTTGCAGTGCTCGCTGGGTGAACTGGTGAGTGATGTGACCAGTTCCTCACCCGAGTGGCTGCTGATTCGCGAACTGCTGGGGCAGCGTGACGAGGCCACGCTGCAGCGCGTGCGAGTGATGATTGGTGAAATGCTGGGCACCGGTGGTGCTCGGACCGGCCTGAGCAGTTGCGTCGCGCTGGTCGGCCTGCGCGGCGCCGGCAAGTCGACGCTGGGGCAGATGCTGGCTGAAGACCTGGATTTTCCCTTTGTCGAGTTGAGTCGTGAAATAGAAAAGTTTGCCGGCTGCAGTGTCTCGGAGATTCAGGCCCTGTATGGCATCAACGCCTACCGGCGTTACGAGCGCCGCGCGCTCGAAGAAACAATCCAGATCTACCCGGAGGCGGTGATCGCCGTTCCCGGTGGCCTGGTGTCGGACGCCGGCACCTTCAACCAGTTGCTGTCGCACTGCTCCACCGTCTGGTTGCAGGCCGACCCCGAGGACCATATGAAGCGGGTCATGGCGCAGGGTGACTTGCGCCCGATGGCCGCCAGCCTGGAAGCCATGGCGGATTTGAAGGGTATTCTGGCGGGGCGTGCCGCCTTCTACGCCAAGGCACAGCTGCGCATCGATACCAGCGCCCAGCCGCTGGCTGCGACCTTCCTGATTCTGCGCGAGCAGGTCAGACGTCTTTTACAACTGCCGACCTGAGTTTTTGGGGGCACTGCATGAAATCCAATTTCTTGCTATAGTTTGCATTATGTTGCGTGTATCGATGTCGATTGATGCACTTTTGTGCGTGTATTCTTGGAGAATTGCCCGTGAGTATTGACAACCGAGTGGAGTACCAGACCGACCCTAGCCAGTACCGGCACTGGAAACTGGAGTTTGATGGCCCGGTGGCCACTTTGAGAGCTGACTTCGATGAAAACGCCGGCTTGCGCCCGGGCTACAAGCTCAAACTCAACAGCTACGACCTGGGTGTGGATATCGAACTGAACGATGCCATCAGCCGGATCCGCTTCGAGCATCCTGAAGTGCGTACGGTGGTTGTGACCAGCGCCAAGGAGAAAGTTTTCTGCTCCGGTGCCAACATCTTCATGCTGGGTGTCAGCAGTCACTCCTGGAAAGTGAATTTCTGCAAATTCACCAACGAAACCCGCAACGGCCTGGAAGATTCGTCGCGCTACAGCGGCCTGAAGTTTCTGGCTGCCGTCAATGGTGCTTGCGCTGGCGGCGGCTACGAGTTGGCGCTGGCTTGCGACGAGATTATTCTGGTTGACGACCGTTCCAGCGCCGTCAGCTTGCCTGAAGTCCCTTTGCTCGGCGTATTGCCCGGCACCGGCGGCCTGACCCGCGTGACCGACAAGCGCCATGTGCGCCACGATCTGGCCGACCTGTTCTGCACCAACGTCGAGGGCGTTCGTGGTGAGAAGGCCGTGGCCTGGCGCCTGGTCGATGCCATCGCCAAGCCAGCGGTGTTTGCGCAGAAGGTGCGCCAGCGCGCTTTGGAACTGGCAGAGGGCAGCGACCGCCCGGCCCAGGCCAAAGGCGTGCTGCTGAAACCGCTGCAGCGCTCGCTGGAGGCCGACGCGCTGCGCTACACCCACGTGACGGTGGAGATTGATCGCGCCCGGCGCGCCGCCACCTTCACCGTCAAGGCGCCGTTCGGTCCGCAACCGAAGGACATTGCCGCGATGGAGGCGGCCGGCGACAGCTGGTACCCGCTGGCCATGGCGCGCGAACTGGAAGACGCCATTTTGTCGATGCGCACCAACGAACTCGACACCGGCATCTGGCTGATCAAGACCGAGGGTGTGGTGGCAGATGTGCTGGCCATGGATGCAACGCTGCTGGCGCATCAGAGCCACTGGCTGGTGCGCGAGACTATCGGCTTGCTGCGCCGCACGCTCAGTCGTTTTGATGTCTCATCGCGCAGCCTGTTTGCCCTGATCGAGCCCGGCTCCTGCTTTGCCGGCACGCTGCTGGAACTGGCGCTGGCCTGCGACCGCAGTTACCAGTTCGTATTGCCCGACGAAGCCATGCTGGCGCCGCGCATCGCGCTGACCGAGGCGAATTTTGGTCTGTACCCCATGGTCACCGGACAAAGCCGCTTGCAGCGCCGTTTCTACGACGAGCAGGCACCGCTAGCCGCGGTGCGTGCAGCCGTCGGACAGTCGCTCGATGGTGCGGCCGCGTTGAAACTCGGGCTGGTCACATCGAGCCCGGACGACATCGACTGGGCCGACGAAGTGCGGATCGCCATCGAGGAGCGCGTCAGCATGTCGCCCGATGCGCTGACCGGCATGGAAGCCAACTTGCGCTTCAACAGTCAGGAAAACATGTTCACCCGCATCTTCGGTCGGCTCACGGCCTGGCAGAACTGGATCTTTCAGCGGCCCAACGCGGTCGGTGAAAAGGGTGCACTCAAAGTCTACGGCAAGGGCGAAAAAGTCGCTTTTGACTGGAACCGCGTTTGATCCACATTTCCGTCATCGCGAGCGAAGCGTGGCGATCCATGAATCCAGAATGCATGGATTGCCGCGCTACGCTCGCAATGACCTAACCCTAAACCTTCATGGAGCACAGCATGGCCATCGATTACAGCGAAAAAATCCCCAACAACGTCAACCTCAGCGAAGACCGCACACTGCAGCGCGCGCTGGAGCAGTGGCAGCCCAACTACCTGCGCTGGTGGGGCGACATGGGGCCGGACGACTCGCAGAATTTCGACGTGTATCTGCGCACGGCGGTCAGTGTGGATCCGCAGGGCTGGGCGCAGTTCGGTCATGTCAAGATGCCCGACTACCGCTGGGGCATCTTCCTGAACCCGGCCGAGGCCGGGCGCAAGATTCACTTCGGTGACCATATGGGTCAGGACGCCTGGCAGGACGTTCCCGGTGAGTACCGCGCCAACTTGCGCCGCATCATCGTCACTCAGGGTGACACCGAGCCGGCATCGGTCGAGCAGCAACGTCATCTGGGCTTGACGGCGCCGAGTCAGTACGACCTGCGCAACCTGTTTCAGGTCAACGTCGAGGAAGGCAGGCACCTGTGGGCCATGGTGTATTTGCTGCACAAGTTCTTTGGTCGTGACGGCCGTGAAGAGGGCGAAGCCCTGCTGGAACGCCGCAGTGGTCAGCAGGACAACCCGCGCATCCTGCAGGCCTTTAATGAAGAAACGCCAGACTGGCTGAGCTTTTTCATGTTCACTTATTTCACCGACCGCGACGGCAAGTTCCAGCTCTGCGCCCTGGCCGAAAGCAGCTTTGACCCGCTGGCGCGAACCACCAAGTTCATGCTGACCGAAGAGGCGCACCATATGTTCGTCGGTGAGTCCGGCGTGAGCCGCGTCATCGCGCGCACCTGCCAGGCGATGAACGATCTGAAGACTGACGATGTGACCAAGCTGCGCGCCGCTGGCGTGATTGATCTGCCGACGCTACAGCGTTACCTCAATTTCCACTTCAGCGTCACCATCGACCTGTTTGGCTCTGACGAGTCGA
>JBAXOZ010000030.1:0-22038 GCA_037132975.1 Comamonadaceae bacterium | reverse complement strand
TCTGGCAAGCCACCCTGATTGGCCGCGCCGAGATCTGGCCAGTGCACCAGAAGACGGCGGAGTTGGGCGGCATGCTGCGCACCGGTCTGGAAGACACCTTCTACCTGCCCGGCGGTGAGCGCGCCAAAGGCAATGGTGAGTTGATTGCGGCCCTGGCAGCGTGCGCTCGCCAAGCAGGCCGTGCAGTGGCGAGTCCGGCGGAGGCTCGGGTGCTGCTGGGTTTGCGTGAGAGTGTCTAGGAGGAAGTGGCGCTAGCCAGACAGTGCTTTCAGGAAGCAAAAACCCCGCGACGCGAAGATGCGCGTGGGTTTCAATATGGTGCCCGGAGCCGGACTCGAACCGGCACTTCTTTCGAAACCAGATTTTGAGTCTGGCGCGTCTACCAATTTCGCCACCCGGGCAGCGGGGTAAGGCGCGAATTATGGCACAGTGTGGGGTATGAAATACCCAACGATTGAAGATTCCATCGGGAAAACCCCGCTCGTCCGCCTGCAGCGCATCGGCTCCGAAGAAAACGGCAAACGTGGCAACGTGATCCTTGGGAAACTCGAGGGCAACAATCCGGCGGGTTCGGTGAAAGATCGGCCCGCTTTGTCGATGATCCGCCGGGCCCAGGAGCGCGGCGACATCAAGCCGGGTGATACCCTGATTGAGGCGACATCGGGAAACACCGGCATTGCGCTGGCCATGGCCGCTGCCATCAAGGGCTACCGCATGATTCTGATCATGCCGGAAGACCTGTCGATCGAGCGCGCTCAGACCATGAAAGCCTTTGGTGCCGAACTGATCCTCACACCCAAGAGTGGCGGCATTGAGTATGCACGCGACCTGGCAGAGCAGATGCGCCGCGATGGCAAGGGCTTTGTGCTGGACCAGTTTGCCAATGCTGACAATCCGCGCATCCATTTCGAGACCACCGGTCCCGAGATCTGGGCCGACACCAAAGGGCACGTCACGCACTTTGTCAGCGCCATGGGAACCACTGGCACCATCACTGGTGTCTCGCAGTTCCTCAAGCAGAAGAACCCGGCGGTGCGGGTCATCGGCGTGCAGCCGATGGAGGGTTCGCGCATTCCCGGCATACGCAAGTGGCCGCAGGAATACCTGCCCAAAATTTACGACGCCAGCCAGGTGGATGAGTTGATGTATGTGAGCCAGGAGACGGCCGAAGACATGTGCCGGCGCCTGGCACGCGAGGAGGGCATCTTTGCCGGCATATCGGCTGCGGGCGCCTGCTGGGTGGCGCAGCAGATAGCCAAGCGCGAAAGCAACGCAACCATTGTGTTTGTCGTCTGCGACCGCGGCGACCGTTACCTCTCCACTGGCGTCTTTCCAGCATGAGCGGCGCCTTTCGCTTCTGCCCGCAATGCGCTGCGCCGCTGGAGTTGGTGACGCTGGCCGAAGACGGTGGCGCCAAAGAGCGTCTGCGCTGTGTGGCCTGTGGCTACACGCACTGGAACAATCCGACGCCTGTGCTGGCCGCCATCATTGAGTACCAGGGCAAGGTTTTGCTGGCACAAAATGCCGCCTGGCCCGGCAAGATGTTTGCCCTGATCACCGGTTTTATGGAAGCCGGGGAGACGCCACTGGATGGCATGGCGCGTGAGATCGAGGAAGAAACCAGTCTGACCACAGTCGAGTTGAATCTGATTGGTGTTTATGATTTTCAACGCATGAACCAGATCATCATCGCTTACCACGCGGTTTGCGATGGCGAGGTCAAGCTGTCACCGGAGTTGGTCGACTACCGCCTGTTTGCGCTGGAAGATGTGAAATGCTGGCGCGCTGGCACCGGTCAGGCCTTGGCACAATGGCTGCGTTCACGCGGCCATGAACCGCAGTTTGTAGACTTCCCAAAGCGCAGCTGATCCAGGGTCTTTAGAATTCAGCCTATTCCAAGGAAATTTGATGCAAATTGACCGAGAACTCGACGCCCGTGGCCTGAACTGTCCGCTACCCATCCTGAAGGCGAAAAAGGCACTCACCGATATGCAAAGCGGCCAGACGCTGCGCGTCACGGCGACCGACCCCGGATCCGTGCGTGACTTTCAGGCCTTTGCCAAGCAGACCGGCAATGAGTTGCTGGAGCAGCAGACTGTAGGCCTGGAGTTTTACCACCTGATGCGTCGCCGCTAGGGCGGTGCTTCAGCCCAGACGCGCGAGCTGATCGCTCAGTTTGGCCAGCGTCGCCTCAAAGTCGGCTACGCGCTTGCGCTCCTGAGCAATCACCGCCGGCGGCGCTTTGGCAACAAACGCTTCGTTACCCAATTTGCCCAGTGCCTTGGTAATTTCGCCTTGCAGACGCGCAGCCTCCTTGCCCAAGCGGATCTTCTCGGCAGCCACATCGATTTCCATGTGCAGGCAGATGCGTGCACCGCCCACCACCGCCACCGGTGCCGCTTGCGCTGCGGCAGACCAGGCAGCGTCGTCTTCAAAGACACGAACCTCACTGAGCTTGGCCAGCGCCTGCAGCAGTGGCGCAGACTGCTGCAAAAAAGCGGCCTCACTGGCCTGGCCGGCGATCACGAAAAGCGGCAATCGGGTCGCGGGTGAAACACTCATCTCGCCGCGCAGATTGCGGCAGGCATCGACCAGCGCTTTGAGTTTGCCGACGTGTGCGACGGCCGCCTCGTCAATCCGCTCCGGCTGTGCCTGAGGGTAAGCGGCAATGGCGATGGATGCACCGCTTCGTCCAGCCACCGGAGCCACCTTTTGCCAGAGTTCCTCGGTCACAAAGGGAATCAGCGGATGCGCCAGGCGCAGCAAGGTTTCCAGGGTGCGAATCAGGGTGCGGCGCGTGGCCCGCTGCTGTGCTGCATCGCCACGCTGCAACTGCACCTTGGCAATTTCCAGATACCAGTCGCAGAACTCGTTCCAGGCAAAGTCGTAAATCGTGTTGGCCACGTTGTCCAGGCGGTACTCGGCGAAGCCGGTGGCCACATCGGCTTCGGCGCGCTGCAGCAGCGAGGTGATCCAGCGGTCCGCCGCGCTGAACTCAAGGTAGCCGTGCGCGCTGCCGCCCACGGCACATTCTTCCTTGCTGTGCTCGCGCAGGCCGCAGTCCTGGCCTTCGCAGTTCATCAGCACAAAGCGGCTGGCGTTCCACAGCTTGTTGCAGAAATTGCGGTAACCCTCGCAGCGCTTGGCGTCGAAGTTGATGCTGCGTCCGAGCGATGCCAGTGAGGCAAAGGTGAAGCGCAGCGCGTCGGCACCAAAGGCCGGAATGCCGGTGGGAAATTCCTTCTCGGTGTTCTTGCGCACCTGTGGCGCGGTCTCGGGCTTGCGCAGCCCTTCGCAACGCTTGACCAGCAATTCGGGCAGCGCAATGCCATCGATCAGGTCCACCGGATCGAGCACATTGCCCTCGGACTTGCTCATCTTGTGGCCCTGCGCATCGCGCACCAGCCCGTGGATGTAAACGTGCCGGAACGGCACCTGCCCGGTGAAGTGTGTGGTCATCATGATCATCCGGGCGACCCAGAAGAAGATGATGTCGTAGCCGGTGATCAGAACGCTGGAGGGCAGATACAGGTTGTAGTCCTCTGTCTTTTCCGGCCAACCCATGGTGGAAAAAGGTACCAAAGCGGAGGAGTACCAGGTGTCGAGCACGTCTTCGTCGCGTCGGAGTTTCTTGCCCGGTGCCTGGGCTTGCGCTTCGGCTTCATCGCGCGCCACATAGACCTTGCCGTCTTCGTCGTACCAGGCCGGAATCTGATGGCCCCACCAGAGCTGGCGGCTGATGCACCAGTCCTGGATGTTGTTCATCCACTGGTTGTAGGTGTTGACCCAGTTCTCCGGCACAAACTTCACCGCGCCGGACTGCACGGCATCGATGGCTTTCTGCGCGATAGATCGACTATCGAAGGCTGGGCAATTCTCCGACGGGCCGCCCCTAGGAGAATTAGCCCCCTCGGGGGGCAGCGAACCACGCGAAGCGGGGAGCGTGGGGGCTTTGTTCATGGCCACAAACCACTGGTCCGTCAGCATGGGCTCGATGATCTGTCCGGTGCGGCCGCAGCGCGGCACCATCAGCTTGTGCTTCTTGACTTCGACCAGCAAGCCCAGGGCTTCGAGGTCGGCGACGACCTTCTTGCGTGCCACAAAACGGTCCAGACCCAGGTAGGCAGCGGGCGCCTGATCGTTGATCTTGGCGTCCAGCGTCAATATGCCAATGATGGGCAGCTTGTGGCGCTGACCGACGGCGTAATCGTTCTGGTCGTGTGCTGGCGTGACCTTGACCACGCCGGTGCCAAACGCCTTGTCCACATAGTCGTCAGCGATCACCGGAATGGTTCGATTGCACAGGGGCAGGGTGACGTGCTTGCCGAGCAGGTGCCGGTAGCGCTCATCCTCGGGGTGCACCATGGCGGCGACGTCACCCAGCATGGTTTCGGGCCGTGTTGTGGCCACTACCAGACCGGCTGCCAGCTCGCCGTTGACGAGTTGCGGGCCGTCAGCAAACGGATAGCGGATGTGCCACAGAAAGCCGTCTTCTTCTTCGCTCTCGACTTCGAGGTCGCTGACGGCGCTCATCAGCACCGGGTCCCAGTTGACCAGGCGCTTGCCGCGGTAGATCAGGCCCTGCTCATAGAGTTGGACAAAGGTCTCGGTGACGGTTTTGGACAGCTTGTCGTCCATCGTGAAGTACTCGCGGCTCCAGTCCACGCTGTCGCCCATGCGGCGCATCTGCGTCGTGATGGTGTTGCCACTCTTTTCCTTCCACTCCCAGACCTTGGCGACAAAGTTCTTGCGGCCCAGGTCGTGGCGGCTGACCTTCTGCTCCTGCAACTGGCGCTCGACCACGATTTGCGTGGCAATGCCGGCATGGTCGGTACCCGGAATCCAGGCCGTATTGGCGCCGAGCATGCGATGCATGCGGGTCAGGGAGTCCATGATGGTCTGGTTGAAGGCATGCCCCATGTGCAGCGTGCCCGTCACATTGGGCGGTGGTAACTGGATGGCAAACGCGGGCGCGCCCTCTTTGGGCACTTTGCTGCCGCGATAGCCGGCCTGGGCGTAGCCCCGGCGTTCCCACTCGGGGCCCCAGTGGGCCTCAATGGCGGCGGGCTCGAACGATTTGGACAGGCTGTTCAAGCCGGGTTGTTGGGTTGCGTCATTCATGATGCCTTCGATTTTATCAAC
Source organism: Comamonadaceae bacterium (assembly GCA_037132975.1). GTDB lineage: Bacteria > Pseudomonadota > Gammaproteobacteria > Burkholderiales > Burkholderiaceae_C > Rhodoferax. The sequence goes on along the minus strand of JBAXOZ010000030.1, from coordinate 16,896 downwards.
CGAGTCATAATCATTCGTCATGCTGATTCTTCTCTCCCCTGCCAAATCGTTGGACTATCAAAGTCCGCTGCCCGAAGTGCCGCACACGCAGCCACTGTTTGTGAAGCAGTCTGCCGAACTGATTGCGCTGCTGCGCGAGAAATCGCCGCAGCAGGTTGCCAGCCTGATGGGCCTGAGCGACAAGCTGGCGCAACTCAATGTGGCCCGCTACGAAGCCTGGAGACCACGCTTCAATGCCAGCAATTCCCGACCGGCGCTGCTGGCGTTCAATGGCAATGTGTATGGCGGGATGGATGCCAGAAGCCTTGCCGCCGATGAACTGGCCTGGCTGCAGGATCACCTGTGCATCCTCAGTGGCTTGTATGGCGTCTTGCGACCGCTGGACTGGATGCAGCCATACCGGCTGGAAATGGGCACAGCGCTGGAAAACGCCCACGGCGGCAACCTGTATCAGTTCTGGGCTGCGCACATTTCAAAGTACCTGAACCAGCGCCTGCGCTCCGAGCTGGCACCGGTCGTGCTCAATCTGGCTTCGCAGGAGTATTTCAAGGCGCTCGACCTGAAGGCGCTCAAGGCACGCGTGGTCGATTGTGTTTTTGAAGAATACCGCGCCGGCCGTTACAAGGTGATTGCCCTGCACGCCAAGCGCGCACGAGGGTTGATGGCACGCCATGCAGCACAGCAAAAGGCCTTGACGCCGCAACAGTTGCAGGGATTCGATGTGGAAGGCTACGCCTTCGATGCAGGCGCTTCAGGTCCGCAGCGCCTGGTCTTTCGACGCGGTGGGCCCGTCTCGTGAACCGGCCAGAAGATTCCCAACTGGGCAAGTCTTCCGCCTATGTTGACCAGTACGATGCCGCACTGCTGTTTCCGATAGCGCGCGCCGGCAAGCGCGCCGAACTGGGCATAGCGGGTGAGCCGCCTTTTCTGGGCGCCGATATGTGGACGGCCTATGAACTCAGCTGGCTCAATCTGCGCGGCAAGCCGCAGGTGGCGCTGGCGCACTTCACGGTGCCGTGTGAAAGCCACAATATCATCGAGAGCAAGTCGCTCAAACTCTACCTCAACAGCTTCAACAACAGCCGTTTTGCCAACGTCGATGCCGTCAAGGAACGTCTGCGCGCCGACCTGAGTGAAGCGGTGTGGCGCGGCGCTGGTCGCTCAGCCACGATAGGCGTCCGGATCGTGCCACCCGAGCAGTTTGACCGGGAACCGATTTACGAGCTTGATGGTCTGAGCCTGGACCGGCTGGATGTGGAATGCACCCGCTTCACGCCGGCGCCGGAGTTGCTCAAGGTGCTGCCGGAGGAATCGCCGGTAACCGAGGTGCTGGTCAGCAACCTGCTCAAGAGCAACTGTCTGGTCACGGGGCAACCCGACTGGGGCAGCGTGCAGATCAGCTACAGCGGCGCGCCCATCGATCAGGAGGGTTTGCTGCAGTACCTGGTGAGTTTTCGCAATCACCATGAATTTCACGAGCAGTGCGTGGAGCGCATCTTCATGGACATCTGGACGCGCTGCCGGCCCGTCAAGCTCGCGGTCTATGCGCGCTACACGCGCCGTGGCGGTCTGGACATCAATCCGTTTCGCACCAGCTCGGCGCAGGCGCTACCGCAAAACACCCGTACCGCTCGGCAATAGCGCTGCCGCTTCGCGCGCCGCTACCAGCCCTTCATCGGTCGGGATCAGCCAGACCTCGACCCGGCTCGTCGGGCTGTGAATGGCCAGCACCTGGTCCCCGGTCGCCTGAAGGTTGAGTGCCGGATCGAGTTGCACGCCAAGCCAGGCCAGACGCTCGCAAACCTGGGCACGCAGCACAGCGTCGTGCTCGCCAATGCCGCCGGTGAAACTCAGCACATCCAGACCGCCCAGACAGGCCACCAGCGCGCCAGATTCGCGCACGATGCGGTGGGTGAACTGGTCGATGGCCCGCTGCGCCGGCGCACTGCCATCTGCGCGCAGCGTGCGCATGTCGGCCGAGATGCCAGAGACACCGAGCAAGCCGCTTTGTTTGTAGAGCAGGGTCTGCAAGCGCTCAAAGTCCCAGCCCTGTTGCAGCAGGTAAAGTACGACGCCAGCATCGAGCGAGCCGCAGCGCGTGCCCATCATCAGGCCGTCCAGCGCAGAAAAACCCATGGTGGTGGCACAGCTGCGGCCATCCAGCGCCGCGCACAGGCTGGCACCGTTGCCCAGATGCGCCATCAGCACGCGACCTGCGGCCAGCGTACTGCGCTGCTGCAAGACACCCATCACGTACTGGTAGGACAGGCCATGAAAGCCGTAGCGCCGCACCCCTTGCGCGGCCAACCAGGGTGGCAGGGCAAAGCTGTAATCAACGGGGTCCAGTGTGGCGTGAAAAGCCGTGTCAAAACAGGCGACCTGCGGTATCGCCGGGAAAGCCTTTCGAAAAGCGCGGATGCCTTGCAGGTTTTGCGGCTGATGCAGCGGCGCCAGTGAATTGAGTTGCGCGAGCTGCGCCAGGATTTCGTCGGTGACCAGTACGCTGGCGCTGAAGTGCTCGCCGCCATGGACCACGCGGTGCGCAACGGCCTGCAAAACAGGCAGGGCGGCGTTGGCGGCAAGCAGTTCGCCCAGACAGCGCAGAGCCTGCGCAAAGTGGTCTTCCTGCGTGACGGGCAAAGCGCGGCTTTGCCGCTGGCCTTCAAAGCTCCAGTCCAACAGGGGTGAGCCACCCGGCTCCAGGCCCTGGATGCTGCCGCTGAGCAGGCTGCTCTGAACCACACCGCCAAGCAGCGGGTAAAGTGAAAACTTCAGCGTCGAAGAGCCGGCATTGACGGCAAGGATGGCCATGCCAGCTCCTTACCAGACCTGGCGTGGCTGGTCGCGCTGTGCGCTGTGCGCCGCCAGTTGCGCCAACAGCGCAGAGGCAACCCGGTTCATCGGGCCATCGGCCCGGCTGGTCAGGGCAATCGGCACCCGAGCCCCCAGCACCAAACCGGCGCCGCTGGCGCCAGCCAGGTATTCGAGTTGCTTGGCCAGCATATTGCCGGATTCCAGATCGGGCACCGCCAGAATATCGACGTCACCTGCGACCGAGGATTTGATGCCCTTGACCTGCGCTGCGTGGGCCGAGATCGCGTTGTCAAAAGCCAGCGGACCGTCGAGCACACCGCCCTTGATCTGGCCGCGCTCGGCCATCTTGCACAGCGCTGCAGCGTCCAGTGTGGAAGGGATATTGGGGTTGACCGTTTCCACCGCCGACAAAATGGCGACCTTGGGTAGCTTGACACCCATGATGCGTGCAAAGTCGATGGCGTTCTGGATGATGTCAACCTTCTCTTCCAGCGTCGGATGGATGTTGAGTGCGGCGTCGGTGATCAGCAGGGGTTTGCTGTAGAGCGGAATGTCAAAGCGAAACACGTGCGACATGCGCCTGCCGGTGCGCAGACTGCGCTGCGTCAGCACCGCATGGACCAGCTCATCGGTATGCAAGCTGCCCTTCATGATGACGCTGACCAGGCCCTTGACCGCCAACTCGGCCGCTCTCTCCGCCGCTGCGTGACTGTGTGGCATCGAAATGATCTCGACCCCCTGCAGATCAATTCCGGCTTCTTCGGCCAGATGGCGGATGCGCTTTTCCGGTCCAATCAGCACCGGCTCGATCAAGCCGTAGCGGGCCGAGTCCATGGCGCCGCTGAGCGAGCCGGCATCGCAGGGATGCACCACGGCGCAACGTACCGGCGCCAGGCCCGCACCCAGCGCGAGCAGTTCCTTGAAGCGGGCCTCGGGGTCAAACAACTGGATTTGTGGCGCGTTGACGTGCGCCAGCCGCACTTTCTCCGTCGGAGCCAGCACCCGAGCCGTGCCGTGCAGCACACGTTCACCTTTTTGATTGAGGACCTGACAGTCGAGCTCGACGCTCTTTTTGGCCTCATCCTTGCTGACCACCGTGGCGGTCACGGTCAGCGTGTCGCCGACGCGCACCGGCTTGGTGAAGTGCAGCACCTGATCGAGATAAATCGTGCCGGGACCGGGAAACTGCGTCCCGAGCAGGGCGGAAATCAGGGCACCACCCCACATGCCGTGCGCAATGACGCCATGAAACAAGGTGTCATTGGCGTACTTGGCGTCCAGGTGTGCCGGATTCGTGTCGCCGGACACGGCGGCAAAGGCCTGGATGTCCGCCAGCGTCAGCGTGCGCAGCAGGCGGGCACTTTGACCCAGGGTGATTTCGTCAAAAGTGACGTTTTCGATTAAATCAGTGTTCAGAGGAAAATTCATAATGCCTCAAGTATCTACGGGAAAACCCTAGGCTCCGAGCCTGACCGGCACTATTTCTTGACACGGATCACTAGATTTGCTTAGGCGAGGTCCCTAAAACCGCGCAATTCCTGCAGTGGTGCAAATTCGGCGCTGCGCTTGCTCTTGAGCGCCACCACGGCTTCCATCACGTTCTTGTTGCTCCAGATCGCGCCCTGCAACCAGCCCATTTGCTTGAGCGACTCGTCCACGGAGTGGTCCCGCGCGTAGTGCACGGCCTGCTTGGTGCCCCAGATGGCTACCGGCGGCTTGCTGGCAATCTCGCTGGCGCACTGCAGGGCAGCCGCCAGCATGGCCTCGGGTGTGTCGAACACCTCGTTGACCAGACCGTAAGCCAGCGCTCTTTGCGCGTTCAAACGACGCCCGGTGTAGGCCAGTTCTTTCACCACCGCCAGCGGGATCAGCTTGGGCAGGCGTTGCAGCGTACCAACGTCTGCCACCATGCCAATGTTGATCTCCTGGATGCAGAAGAAGGCGTCGGCCGTGGCGTAGCGCAGGCAGCAGGCCGTCACCATGTCCACCGCGCCACCAATGCAGCCGCCCTGAATGGCTGCGATGACCGGAATGCGCAGCGTTTCGAGCTTGGTAAAAGTGGCCTGCATATCGGTCAGCAGGTCGAACATGGCGGCGCGCCCCTGGGGAGTCTGGTCGTCCATGGTGATGGCGCCAGCAAAAGTTTCGAGCGCCATGCCGGCGCTGAAATGCTTGCCGGTGCTGCTGAGTACAAGGACCCGGGCATCGGCCTCCTTGTGCAGCGTGGTCAGAACCTCATCGAGCTCGTGCCAGAAAGTCGGCCCCATGGTGTTGAAGGTGGCGCCCTGGTTCAGAACCAGATGCGCAATATGGTTGTCCGTGCTGAGCGAAAAACATTTCATGATGGGATTCTCCTGACCGTACTGTAAGGCCAGTCGGTCAAAAAAGTTGACCCGTCGTGTCGTGCGTTGCTGCACCGGCGCGGCCCTGCAGGGTGGCGCTGACGTCGTCCGCCTTCAGCAGCGACCCCACGCGCACGCCCAGCAGGCGCATCGCCTGCGCCAGCGGCACACGCTTCAGGCAGAGCCCGGCGGTCTGCCGGATGGCCCGCGCGTCAGCCGTGTAGCCCTCAAGCGTCTGGTCGCGCGTCACGCTGTGAAAGTCGCTGTAGCGCAGCTTGATACCAATGGTCTTGCCGACGTAGCCCTTGCGCTGCAGATCGTCTGCCACCTGCTCGCACAAGCGGGTGAAGATAGCTCCCAGTTCGGTCTTGTCGCGCAGCGCGTGCAGGTCGCGCTCGAAGGTGGTTTCGCGGCTGATGGAGACCGGCTCGCTCTCCAGCACCACCGGTCGCTCGTCCAGGCCGCGTGCTGCGTTGTACATCCAGGCGCCGGTCTTCTGGCCAAAGTGGCCAATCAGCCAGTCAAGCTCCTGCTGCGCCAGCTCGCCTATGGTTTGAATGCCAAGACCGCGCAGCTTTTCGTCGGCCTTGGGGCCGATACCGTTGATCTTGCGACATTGCAGTGGCCAGATCCGGCTCTGCAAATCTTCAGCGTAAATGACGGCAATACCCTTGGGCTTGTTGAATTCGCTGGCCATTTTGGCCAGCAGCTTGTTGGGTGCAACGCCAACCGAGCAGGTCAGGCCGGTCTGCTCAAAAATGGTTTTCTGGATCAGCCGCGCCAGCACCCGGCCGCCCTCGCGCTGGCCGCCGGGCACATCGGTAAAGTCGATATACACCTCGTCCACGCCACGGTCTTCCATCAGAGGCGCGATGTCGGTGATGACGGACTTGAAAATTTTGGAATATTTGCGGTACTGCGCAAAATCAACCGGCAACATCAAGGCCTGCGGACAGAGTTTGGCGGCCTTCATCAGGCCCATGGCCGAGCCGATACCGAACTGGCGTGCGGCGTAGGTGGCTGTGGTGATGACGCCGCGCCCGGTGTAGTCTTTCAGCAGCGGGAATTCAGCGATGGGGATCCGGCTCAGGGGGCGCTCCTGTTGCGCCGGGTCAATGGCCTCGTCAACGCCGCGCCTGCCGCCGCCAATAACCACCGGCAAGCCCTGCAGTTGCGGATAGCGCAGCAACTCCACCGAGGCATAGAAGGCGTCCATGTCGAGGTGCGCGATGCGGCGTATCTTTTCACTCATGGTGTGAGGATAAACCCCTGCTGATCAGGATCAAGACGAGTGAGCGACAAAGACGGTATGCTGCAACGCAATAGCCTTACAAAATGGAATCAGCATGGATAAGCACTTTCTGACGCCACTTTTTTCGCCCGGCTCGATTGCCGTCTTCGCCGGTCGGACTGATGAGCCAGACTCGCAGACGCCACAGGGACGGGTCTTGCTGCAGGCGCTGCGCGCGCAGCGTTATGCCGGCACCCTGACTTTTGTGGACATTCATGCCACCGGCACACTCGCCGATCTGGCTGAGGCGCAGGCTGACCTGGCCTTGATCGCCTTGCCCGCCGACGAGGTAGCGACAGCGCTGGAACTCGCCGGGCGCATCAAGTGCCGTGCGGCGCTGGTGATCTCCAGTGGCATGGGCGCTGCGCAGGCGCTTGAACTGCACAGGATTGCGCGGCGTGACGGCATTTACCTGCTTGGCCCCAACTGCATGGGCTTTCAGCGCCCCCAACTGCAGCTCAACGCCAGCGTGGCGGGTCAGTTGTGCGCCAAGGGTCCGCTGGCACTGGTGTCGCAATCGGGCGCGCTGACTTCTTCGATTCTGGATTGGGCGCAAAAGAACGGCGTCGGCTTTTCAACCGTTGTCTCGCTCGGGCCTAATACTGACGTGGACATGGCGCAGGTGCTCGATTTTCTGGCGGCAGATGCGCAGACGCACAGCATCGTGGTCTACCTCGAAGGCATCAGCAATGCGCGCCGTTTCATGAGCGCCTTGCGCGCTGCTGCCAACGCCAAGCCGGTCGTCGTGCTCAAGTCCGGCCGCAAGCCGGCAGGCAACATGGCTGCTCTGACCCATTCCGGCGCCATTGTTGGCAGCGACGAGGTGTTTGATGCGGCCCTGCGGCGTGCCGGTGCGGTGCGGGTGCGCTCCTTTGTGGCGCTGTTTTCCGCCGCAAAATGTCTGGCTTCGCGCTACCGCGCCGTGGGGCGCCGGCTGGCGATTGTGACCAATGGCGGTGGCCCCGGCGTGCTGGCGGCCGACTGGATCAGCGAGGTTAACCTGCAACTGGCCTGCCTGACGGGCGAGCAGGCAAGGGCCTTGCAGACCCAGCTGCCACCACTGGCCTCGTTGACTGATTTGATTGATGTCTCCGAGGAAGCGGGTCCCGAGCACTTCAAGGCGGCGCTGGAAATTGCCGACAAAGCGCATCAGGTGGACGGGGTACTGGCCATTTATTCTCCCAAGGTTGGCATCGACAGCGCCGCTATTGCATCCGTGCTGGCGACCAGCAACAAGACGCTGGGCAAGCCGCTGCTGACTTGCCTGATGGGTGATGCAACCGTGGGTCAGGCGCGCCAGATCCTCAACGACGCAGCGATTCCGACCTTTCGCACGCCGGAGGCGGCTGTCGGTGCGTTTGGCAACATCGCCTCTTTTTATCAAAACCAACAACTGCTGCAGCAAACGCCGCCGCCCATGTCCGATCTGGCCAAGCCCGACGTCGAGGGCGCGCGCATGCTGATCGAGAGCGTACTGGCCGAGCGCCGCAAGGTGCTGACCGAGATGGAGTCCAAGGCACTGCTGGCGGCATTCCATATTCCGGTGACGCGGACCATCCTGGCGCGCAGTGCCAACGAAGCGATCATGATCGCCAGTCAGCTCGGGTTTCCGGTGGCTTTGAAGATTGATTCGCCCGATATCAGCCACAAATCGGACGTGCAGGGTGTGGCGCTGAATGTGCTCAACGCGGTGGGCGTGCGTGACACCTACACCGAGATGGTGCAGACGGTGGCGCGCTTGCAGCCCGAGGCGCGCATCAACGGCGTGACGGTACAGAACATGTCGAGCCAGAAGCGCGGCCGCGAGCTCTACATTGGCATGGTGACCGATCATCCCTTTGGACCGGTGATTGTGTTCGGTTCCGGTGGCACCATGATTGAACTCATCAACGACCGTGCCATGGAGTTGCCGCCGCTCAACCAGTTCCTGGCGCGAAGCCTGATTGCGCGGGCCCGCGTGGCCGAGACGCTGGGCGAGTGGCGCGGCGCCTCAGCCATCAACATGGAGTCGCTGGAGCAGGTGCTGTTGCGAGTCTCTGAAATGGTGTGCGAACTGCCGCAACTGCGCGAGATGGACATCAACCCGATCATTGTTGACGAGTCCGGTGCCGTGGCGGTCGATGCGCGCATCGTGGTGGACAACGCGCCACCCGGCATGCACAACTACAGTCACATGGCGATCCTGCCTTATCCGTCGCAACACGAGCAGGTCTGGCCGCTGCGTGGTGGTGGTGAATACACGGTGCGCCCGGTCCATCCGGACGACGCCAGCATGCTGCAGGAGTTTGTGCGCAATCTCTCGCCCGAGAGCCGTTACTTCCGCTTTATTTCGAGCATGCAGGAACTCCCTGCCAGCATGCTGGCCCGTTTCACGTTGATCGATTACGACCGCGAAATGGCGCTGGTGGCCGTGGTGCGCGAACAGCGTGTTGGCCCGGATGGCGAGAGCATCGAAGTCTCGCGCATGCTGGGTGTGTCGCGCTACATCACGAATCCGGACCGCAGCAGTTGCGAGTTTTCGCTGGTGGTGGCAGACGACAGCAAAGGCAAAGGGCTTGGCTCACGCCTGATGCTCTCGATCATGAACTTTGCCCGCGAGAAGGGCCTGACGGAGATCGAGGGCCTGGTGCTGGCCAACAACCCGACCATGCTCAAGCTGATGCGCGGCCTGGGCTTTACGATCAAGCAGTACCCGGACGACGCCGATTTCAAACTCGTGACGCAGACGCTGTAGACCGGACGGTAACCAAGCATCCGTAAGTGTTCTCACTGGGTCAGACCCGGCGTGCGACGATGTTGACCGTTTCCAGGTTCGCTGCGATGGGAACCTGAGCACTGGCTGCAGCCAGCCCCGCATGAGCGACGGCGTCAAAACGCCAGAGCAACGCCGAGTGGATGCCAACGGTCATCAGCACTGCAAGCAGCAGTCCGGCAAAACGGGTTGTGCGATTCGTGTTCATCTGTTCTCTCCAGTTTCTGACCTGTGTGGTCCGTTGGAGAGAATGTAGGGGCGATGGATCCGGGCTTCAAGCGGCTTGCGACAGACCGCGCGACGGAGCGACAGAAGGGGCAAATTCTGCGACGGTTGGTTTGCCGACTCAAGGCGATGACGGTGCTTTCTTTGAATCCGGAATCACCGCGTTGACAGCAGCGCCAGCGGCCTTGACCCCGGTCGTGACCACCGTTGCTGCCACCGTTACTACGGTGTCAGCAACCGCTATCACGGCACAGCCGCTGCAAAGCAGCACGGCAACGACCGTCATGGTCTTTGCAATCACGCCAAGAGGACTTGCCATCGAAAACTCCAGTTTGTTTGCTCTGAATTATCGGCTTACTGACACACGCACCGTGTTTGAAGTTCTAACCTACAAAGATGACCAAGGCCGCAGACCCGATGCCCTGCGCGTTGTGGTCGGTTGACATGGTGAATTGATGCCAATACAATAAATACACCGATGCGATTCACCTTCGACCCTGCCAAGGACGCCGCCAACATTGAGAAGCATGGGCTTTCGCTGGCTGATGCGCCGCTGGTGTTCGACGCACCCGACAAGTTGACGCTGGAATCCAGCAAGGCCAGCGAGCCCCGGTTGATTGACATTGCACTGGTGGAAGTGGCTGGCCTTGTGTTGGTGCTGGTGTATGTGCAGCGTGAACCGAGTGAGGTACGGGCCATTTCATTGCGCCGTGCATCGAAGCAAGAAAGGAAGTTATATGCAAGCTGGCAAGAAACCCACTGAGCGCAAGCCCACAGGTACAGACTGGGAGCGTGTCAAGCGCGAGGCTGCACAGGATGCGTTGGTCCCTTTTGATCCGGTCAGCGAGCCGTACGACCCGAACGACGGTGCTGCCGCTACAGCGTACTGGAATGACGCAATCATCAAGCGCGGCCGTGGTCGCCCTGCTGTGGCTGTAAAGCGCCCCACGCTGAATATGCGAGTTGACGCCGAAGTGCTTGAGGCATTCAAGGCAACTGGACCGGGCTGGCAGACTCGCATCAACGCCCTGCTGCGAGATGCCATCAAACACGGGGCCGTGAAGGCTTGAAACGGGTGGTGGGAACTGAGAGATTCGAACTCTCGACCTACGGATTAAGAGTCCGCTGCTCTACCAACTGAGCTAAGTTCCCATTCGGAGAATTTGGGTGAATCGGACGGGGTCGATCCCGTTTTTCACCAGCGCGAATTCTAGCAGGTCTTGGGGTGCGTTCTGGCGGGATGCGCAGGTGGGCACACTGCCTAGGTTCGATGGTTGCCTTCGTAACAATTTCGAGCTTGCAATCTTCCAGCGTTGGCCTATAGTGAACCGTAACGGCAATTCAATTCGGCTCAAAATGGTTTGGACAGGATTGCTTGAGAAAGGTGGTACGTATAGACAAAGATCAGACCAACCTCACCCAACAGCCGGTGCTACTTCGCCGGCCCACGTTACGGTAACGTGACGACCCAAGCCGCAGTCTTGTGGCGCATCTGCAGACCCTACGTTCTTCGTGGGGTTTTGCGTTTCTGGACGACAAGTAGCAAGGGCGGTCGACTTCAGCAGATCGAAAGCGCCCTAGAACGGGAGATAAGTTTTCTCGCGGGTGTAGTGCATGTAGCCAATGCTGGCCCCGGCCCGCATCCCCACGCCAAGCCGAATCGGCGCGAGGATCACGCCATCGCGCTGCTGGTAGTTGATGCCGGCGCCACCAACGTAATAAAAACTGCCGTCCACCGCCGGGAAGCGCTGGAATAGCTTGTCGCTCGACGGCAGGTGGTAGACCAATATGAAGACCTTGGATACGTTGGCACCGAAGTCGAAGCCAATGGATGGGCCTTGCCAATAGACTTTTCTGGATTTGCCGGCTTTCATGCTGAGCATTCCGTTGCCGTAGCGCAGACCCACGGTGACTGCACCGCCAGCCTCTTCGCCTTTGATATAGCCGCTGGGGCGACCATGCTCCTTGAAGGCCTTCTCGATGATCTTGGCCAACCCCTCGGTGCTGGAGCCGAAAAACCGCTCGGCGTCTTTCAGGACCGACTCCTGGTCGTAAGTGCTTTTGTCGGAATCCGTTGCACTGTCGGCGGCATAAGCGGGTGCTGCAGCTAGCAGTCCGGCAAAAAGCAGCACCTGCGCAATCCTCGCGCAGCAGGTGCGAAAACTCCATCGTCGATTGAGAGTGGGCATAGGTCTACTGATAGCGCCGTTCAGATTGGCGGGGCTGCTCAGGGCCTCTTACCCTGCGGCCATGATGCAAATTTGGTCATGTACCTGACTGCATCGCCGATGCTTTCGCGCCAGACCGACCACTCATGGTCACCGTCAACCACGCGGTACTCGACCATCTTCGGCTGGTACTCAAAAAGCTTCTGGAAAAGTCCGGCCGCGTGATACGCAATTGAAAACGTATCGTGGTCGCCACTGTTGATATACATCGGCACAACAATTTTCTTGGCCTTGTACGCTTCAATATTGGCGGTGTAGTTCAATCGGTCCCATGACGCCTGATCGAACTTTCCGTCTTTCTGGAAAGGGGCGACACGCATGGCAGAAGAATGTGACGGAGGGGTGGGGCTGTATATGGCAGGACTCAATGCTGCGCCGGAGACAAACATCTCGGGGAATTTAAAGACCGCGTTGGCCGTACCAAATCCACCTGCAGACAAGCCTGCCACCATACGCCCCTCGCGGGCGGAGATGGTTCTGTACGTGGCGTCGATGTAGGGGATCAGATCCTTGATCAGCGCGTCCTCGGCACGGTCCTTGTTCCCGTTGACCCACCAGGTTGAGCCAGCTCCTGGCATCACAATGATGAAAGGTTGAACCTTACCTTCCTTGATCAGTTTGTCCACCGTTGGGTGCACTTCGCCAGCCACAAGCCATTCGTTTTCATTGCCACCGTTGCCGTGCAACAAGTAGAGAACCGGATAACGCAGGAGACCGCTTTCGTAACCGTCAGGCAAATAGATCGTGTACCGAAAGTCGGCATTCAATGCCGCTGACTTCATGCTTCTCGCAGTTACCTCACCGGCGATGCACAGGGGGGCGCTGACCACCAGCAGGGCCAGCAGGCACCACGCAGAGAATCGTTTGATGAAGCCGATCGTTTTCATAGTCTTCCTTGAATAGCGTTATTGCTCGAATGATTCTAGTTGCCTGTATCGTCACTTGCTGCAAAGGTTGATGGGGCGATTTTCTGTAAGTGCCGGCGATCGCGTTTGGTAGGCCGGCCATGCGCAAGGGTAAGTGCAGGCTCCGGGCTCAAGCGATGGAGTTCAGCGGCCTTGGCTCTTGCTTGCAAACTCTCTGCGGTCTCCTCGTAGAGTTGTTGTGCCACGGTGGCTGGCCCACGCTGTTCGCTAAGACCCTTCACGACAACAGTGCGTGGCATTCTGGCCTGCACCAGGGTGATCACCTCGCCAACATGGATTTCCCGGGATGGCTTGACGTCGTGCCGCTCGATTTGCACGCGCCCGTGGTTAATCTCATCGGTTGCCAATGAGCGTGTCTTGAAGAAACGTGCGGCCCATAGCCACTTGTCGATGCGCATGCTGTCGCGGATTATGCGGGGTAAGGTAGTTCCGGTGTTGCCACGCCGGCAGGGCACCCCCCAAAGGGGGACTATCGGAAAGCGTGGCAGATCGTCTGCGCCACGGAAGAAGGCAAGAAGATCCCGGGCCTCTGGATTTACATCAACAGGTGTTCGCCAGCGTTGTCGCCGCCCAGTGTGACGTAGTTCGTCTTGCGGATGTCCATCAACTTCCTGCCGCCGGAGTAGCTGATGGAACTCTGTACGTCCTGTTCCATTTCGATCAGGGTGTTGGCCAGGCTGCCCTTGATGGGCTCCAGAATCCGTTTGCCTTCGACGTGTTTGTACTCACCCTTGTTGAAGTCGCTGGCCGAGCCGTAGTATTCCTTGAACAGCTTGCCGTCCACCTCCACCGTCTGGCCGGGGCTGCTCTCGTGACCCGCCAGCAGCGAGCCAATCATCACCATGGTGGCACCAAAGCGGATGGATTTGGCAATGTCGCCGTGCTCGCGGATGCCGCCGTCGGCAATGATCGGCTTGGTCGCGACGCGGGCGCACCACTTGACGGCGCTCAGTTGCCAGCCGCCGGTGCCAAAGCCGGTCTTCAGCTTGGTGATGCAGACCTTGCCCGGGCCGATGCCGACCTTGGTGGCGTCAGCGCCCCAGTTCTCCAGGTCGATCACGGCTTCGGGTGTGGCGACGTTGCCAGCAATCACGAAGGCTGAAGGCATCTTCTCTTTCAGGTAGCCAATCATGTTCTTCACGCTGTCCGAATGGCCATGGGCAATGTCGATGGTCACGTATTCAGGCGCCAGGCCGAGCGCGAGCAACTGGTCAACGGCGTCGTAGTCCGGTTGCTTCACGCCCAGCGAGATGGAGGCATACAGCCCGAGCGCCTTCATGTTTCTCACGAACTGCACATTGTCCAGATCAAAGCGGTGCATCACGTAGAAATAGCCGTTCTGCGCCAGCCAGATGCAGATTTCTTCATTGACCACGGTCTTCATGTTGGCCGGCACCACCGGGATGCGAAAACGCCGACCGCCCAGTTCCACGCTGGCGTCGCATTCGGATCGGCTCTCGACGCGACACTTGCGCGGTAGCAGAAGAATGTTCTCGTAGTCAAAGATTTCCATGGTCCGTACTCCTGATGGATTGGATCCGGCAAAAAAAACCGGACCACAATTGCTTGGGCCCGGTGCTTGATTCTATCGGAACTATTTCTTGACCACGGCGTAGCGTTGCAGCGTGCGTGCGCGCGCTTCGGCGTGGTCCACGATCGGTAGCGGGTAGTTCTGGCCCAGCGCCACGCCGGCCTCCTGCAACTCGGCAGCGCTGGCGCGCCAGGGCGCGTGCAGCTGCGCGCTCGGCAAGCGTGCCAGTTGCGGCAGGTAGCGCCGGATGAACTTGCCCTCGCTGTCGAACTTTTCGCTCTGGCTGATCGGGTTGAAGATCCGGAACCAGGGCTGCGCGTCGCAGCCGCTGGAGCTGACCCACTGCCAGCCACCGTTGTTGGCGGCCAGATCAAAGTCATTGAGGTGCTGGGCAAAGTAGGCCTCGCCCCAGCGCCAGTCGATGCCCAGGTCCTTCACCAAAAAACTGCCGGCCACCATGCGCAGGCGGTTGTGCATGTAGCCGGTCTGGTTGATCTGCATCATGGCGGCGTCCACCAGCGGGTAGCCGGTCCGGCCCTCGCACCAGGCCGCAAACAGGGCTTGGGCCTGCTTGCCATGTTCCCATGGGATGGCGTCGTACTCGCGCCGGTAGGCACCCTGGGCCACGTGCGGGAAGTTGGCCAGGATCGAAAAATAGAAGTCCCTCCAGATCAGTTCGCCGAGCCAGACACTGGCGCCTTTGCTGCCCTTGCTTTGTCGTTGCAGCGCACTGGCTGCCAGTTGACGGATCGATGCCGTGCCAAAGCGCAGGTGCATGCCGAGGTAGCTGGGACCCTTGACGGCCGGGAAATCGCGCGTCTCGTGGTAGCGGTCCATGCGGTCATTGAAGGCTTCCATCCGTTGGCGCGCACCCGATGCACCGCTGCCGATGCCGAGCTCACCCAGATTGGTTTTCTCAAACCCCAGGGCTGAGAGCGTTGGCACGCATGCGTTGAGATCGGGCGGCGCTGGCGTCAGGGCGCTGGCGAGAGGCTCGGCGTCGTGCTTGCGCACATGCTTCGCCGTCACGCTGGCGAGCCACTTGTTCTTGTAGGGTGTGAAGACACCATAGGCCGTGCCAGCTTGGGTCAGCAGTTCCCGGCCCTCAAAGATCACGTGATCTTTGCAGGTGTGAAAGGCGATGCCGGCATCAGCGAGCTTGCCGCGCACCCTGGCGTCGCGGGCCAGCGCCTGGGGTTCGTAGTCATGGGCGGCAAAGACGGCCTGCACTCGCAGTCTGCCCGCCAGTGTCACGATTTCTGTTGCCGCCACGCCGTGGCGCACGATCAGGGCAGTGCCAGCTTGGCCGCCGAGCTGGCGCAAATCGGCGTCGAGCTCGCACAAAGACTCGCGAATGAACTCGACCCGGCGGTCGCGGCGGGGCAGGGCGTCGAGAATTTCGGTGTCAAAGACAAAAACACAATAGAGCGTCCTGCAGGCCTGCAGCGCCAGGCACAGTGCGGCGTTGTCGCTGACGCGCAAATCGCGTCGAAACCAAATCAGACCTGCGTCAAATTGCTTGTTCATGATCACCAGTAAAATCAAAGCATGCCCGGAGATTTTGCGCCAACCAACCTGACGAATCATTTTTTGATTGCGATGCCAGGATTGCAGGACGAGGTCTTTTGCCGCAGTGTGGTTTATGTTTGTGAGCACAATGAGCGCGGCGCGCTCGGTCTGGTGATCAACAAGCCCTGCGAAATTGACATGAAGCGTCTGTTCCAGAAGGTCGATCTGCCGCTGCACCGCGAAGATCTTTCCAATGCCCCGGTGTTTCAGGGCGGACCCGTGCAGACCGAGCGCGGATTTGTGTTGCATGAACACGCCGATGCGGGCGCTGACAAGCCGAACGAACCCCTCTACGCCTCAACCCTGACGATACCTGGCGGACTCGAGATGACCACCTCCAAGGACGTGCTGGAAGCACTGGCCAGTGGCGCCGGACCGCGCAAGGTGCTGGTCTCGCTCGGCTACGCCGCCTGGGGTGAAGGGCAGTTGGAGTCAGAACTGTCGGACAACAGCTGGCTCACCGTGGCAGCCAGCAACAGCATTATTTTTGATACGCCGGTAGCGCAGCGCTACGACAAGGCCTTGCGCCTGCTCGGTTTTGAGTCCTGGATGCTTTCACCTGATGCGGGGCACGCATGAATCCGGGGCCAGTGTCTGTAGCGCCGACCCTGCAGACGTTTCTGGCTCTTGATTTTGGTATCAAACGCACCGGCTTTGCCGTGGGCAACCGGCTGCTGCGCACGGCCCAGCCGCAAGGCACCATTCAGGCCGAGGGCGATGCGCGCTTCGTCCAGATTGCACAACGCATCAAGGAGTGGCAGCCCGACGCGCTGGTGATTGGCGTGCCGTTTCACCCGGACGGTGCCGAGCACGAAAACACCGTACGTGCACGCCGCTTTTCGCGCCAGTTGCAGGGCCGCTTCAAGCTGCCGGTGTTTGAAGTGGACGAGCGCTACAGCACCACCGAGGCGCTGCAGATGGGCGCCAAGGATGCGGACGCTGCGGCGGCCTGCATCATTCTGGAACAATTTCTAAGGAGTATGGAATGAGCACATTGACGCTCGATGCAGAGGCGCTCTACGTTGAATTGCTGGCGGGGGTGCGCGCCCTGCTGCGGCCCGAGACGCACCTGGTTGGCGTCACCTCGGGCGGTGTCTGGCTGGCTGAGCGCCTGCAGCGCGAGCTTGGCCGGAGCGGGCGCTCTGGCGTGATTTCGTCGAGCATGCATCGCGACGATTACGCCCGACGCGGCATGACGGCCGGCGCGCAGACGCAAAT
>JBAXOZ010000029.1:0-22040 GCA_037132975.1 Comamonadaceae bacterium | reverse complement strand
AACTTGGCTTCCAGGGTTTTGCTGGAGCCCGGTGCGATATCGTTCAGGGCCGTAATCATGCCCACTGCGTACAGGTTGGTGTCGACCTTTCGCATGAAAAGATCGCGCTTGATACCGTCGCCCAGCAGCCAGGCGCTGGCGAAATAGTGCTGCACCATCGCAACGTAGCCGTTTTCCGCCGTCTTTTCAATGTCAACCTTGTTCTTCTCGATATCGGCAAACTCTACCTTCTCGTATTTTTTGGCTTCGGTATAGACCGCTGGACCCGTGAAAGTGGAGTAGAAAGAAGACTCGCCCACCGGCTTGTTGCCATCCCGGACCAACTGCAGGTAGAGTTGCGGTGATACGGCTACAGCGCCGACGTTGATCACCTCATGCTTGACCGCAACCGCGTAGGCGCCACGGGTCAGCGTGAAGGTTTTTTGCAACTTCACACCGCCAACCTCGGGGGACTCAAACCGAAGCACCACTTCTTTGGCATCACCCTTCAGATTGCGTTCACCTGGCACGACGTTCATGATCGTCTTGTGGGTTGGGAAGGCCCCACCCGCCGCTCCAGCAATCAAGCCCGATTGCGCGACATAGGTGCGTTCCTTGTTTTCATCGAGCAAGACGGTTTTCTTTGTCTTGTCGGTCATGTCTGCGTGATTTAGAAACTCGGTTTGCACCAGCGAGCCGCCTTCGGTGTCAAAGGTCAGCTTCAACACGTCAGTCGTCACAACCACGCGTTCCCGGGGTCTGGACACGTTCGCCGCCGGCGCCGCCTGGGCGACGGCTCCGGGCACGAGTGCAGCGGGCGCCATTGCGCTGCCGGCGGACGCCGCCGTCGGCACACCGGAGGCCGGCGCGGCGGGCGCGGGCGTTGCAGCGGGCTTGTTAGTACCCGGGAAAAAGGTCGCTTTGTGACCGTTGTAAACCTGCCATTGGTCCCACAGCAAAACCATGGAAAAGCCAAAAATCACCCACAAAATGGTGCGGCGAATATCGTTCATGAAGACTTCTTTTGAGTGGGGGAGGGAAACAGCTGGGTAAAGAGCCGGGGTTTTTCGGTCGGAACAGGATCAGGCCCGCCCAGACACCAAGGATGGCAACGGCCAAGTCGCGCCAGGGTCAGGTAGGTGCCGACGGTTGCGCCATGCAACTTTAAAGCCTGCAGAGAATACAGGGAGCAAGTCGGCTCGAATCTGCAGGATGAGCCCAGCCAAGGACTAAACAACAGGCGGTAGGTCTTGACCAGCCCGAGCAACAGCGCCCTGATCATGGGCGTGCATCCTGAGTGCTGCCGGGCGTACGCACGGCAACGTTGGTGAAAAGTTGCTGCAACTCGCAGCGCACAGCAGTCTTGAGCATATCGGAAGTGGCGCTCGGAAATTGTGTCTTGTCAAAACTCGCCCGCAGACGCACTACATGGGACGCAGCGCAAAGGATCGACTCAAATTCCGCGCCGACGCTGTAAATCTGTCGCTTGATCGTGTTTCGTGTAACTGCCCTTTTGGCCCAGCGCTTAGGCACCATGGCGCCCATACCCGCATCACACAACCGGGCTTCTGCTGGATCGGCCGGCCTGGCGGCTCCATCCGCACCGGATTCGGTGCCCCCCAGAACCACGCCTGCTCTGTGCAGCGCAAAATGGACGGTGCGGGCCACAGTACCACCAGCCAAGACAGCCTGAAACTGGCTTCGCGTTTTCAGTCGCTGCACTTTGAAAGGGCGCCACAAGAGCTGTTCAGCTACGCGCTGCGCCGACCACTGAAATCAGACGGCCAGACGTTTGCGACCCTTGGCGCGGCGGGCGTTGATTACGGCCCGGCCGCCACGAGTCTTCATGCGTACCAGGAAGCCGTGAGTACGGGCGCGGCGAATCTTGGAAGGTTGGTAAGTGCGTTTCATATTGAAAATCCTAAAGTGATCAACGACAGCCCGCCACCAATCTTGCAGCAAGTCACCGTCTTGTCGTGCCCAACGAAGGCAGGGTAACCCTAGATTATCGCAAACTTTCCCAACTCCGGCAATACCTTACATTGCATACAGCCTGTACCACTGGAACTTTGCGACGTTTTCCCTAGCTTGTGGATAAAACTTTAATAATCTACAATTCCCGACGCCACAAATGAAAACTATCCACAGAGCTTGGTGCAACGAATGACAGAGGGACCATACGCCGGCGAGTCTGGCTTCCAAGGGCATGGCGCTGGCCAGAATCTCTGGCAAAGTTGCGTCGACCAGCTGGCCCAGGAGCTCCCTGAGCAACAGTTCAACACCTGGATAAAACCACTCTCAGCTGAAGTGGAAAATGACTTGTCCAAGGTTACGGTATTTGTTGCCAACCGGTTCAAACTGGATTGGATCAGGGCTCAGTACAGTGGCCGGATTTCCAGTCTGTTAAGCAAGTTTTCGGGCCAGTCGATTCAAATGGAGTTAGCGCTTGCTCCTCGGGAAGCCATTGTCAGGAATGCTTCTATCCAACGATCTGTAGAACCTATCGCGATGGAAGAAGCCAACGAAATGGGCGAGGAACGAAGCGCAGGCAGCCTCAAGAATCGACTCAACACTTCACTGACCTTTGACACCTTGGTTGAGGGGGCGGCGAACCGGATGGCACGAGCCGCGGCGATGCATGTCGCAGGGATGCCGGGCCATCTGTACAACCCACTTTTTATCTATGGCGGTGTGGGCCTGGGCAAGACCCACTTGATGCACGCGGTAGGCAACCGATTGCTGAACGACAAACCCGCAGCCAAAGTTCTCTACATCCACGCAGAGCAGTTTGTCTCCGATGTGGTCAAGGCCTATCAGCGCAAGACGTTTGACGAATTCAAGGAGCGCTACCACTCACTCGATCTGCTGCTGATCGATGACGTTCAGTTCTTCGCCAACAAGGAACGCACGCAGGAAGAGTTTTTCAACGCGTTCGAAGCGTTGCTGGCAAAGAAGTCGCACATTGTCATGACCAGCGACACCTACCCCAAGGGTCTGGCAGATATTCACGAGCGCCTGGTGTCGCGCTTTGACTCCGGTCTGACGGTGGCCATTGAGCCGCCCGAATTGGAGATGCGGGTGGCGATCCTGATCAACAAAGCGCGGGTTGAAGGCATCGAAATGCCGGAAGAAGTCGCCTTCTTTGTGGCCAAGAACGTTCGATCCAACGTGCGCGAGCTGGAAGGCGCGCTGCGGAAAATTCTGGCGTATTCCCGATTCAACCAGAAGGAAATTTCCATCCTGCTGGCGCGTGAAGCGCTACGCGACCTGTTGTCAATTCAAAACCGCCAGATTTCGGTGGAAAACATCCAGAAGACTGTCGCCGATTACTACAAAATAAAGATCGCCGACATGTACTCCAAGAAACGCCCGGCAAGCATCGCGCGGCCGCGGCAAATTGCAATGTACCTGGCCAAGGAGTTGACGCAAAAGAGTCTGCCAGAGATTGGCGAGCTCTTTGGTGGGCGCGACCACACGACCGTATTGCACGCTGTGCGAAAAATTGGTGGCGAGCGCCAACAGATGACCGAGCTGAACCAGCAACTTCACGTACTGGAACAAACGCTCAAGGGCTAAGTGAGGGAATAAAAATGGGAAAATGGCGGTATTTGGCAAATACACGCTTTTTATTGTTCGCCAATTTGAATTACCGGTATCAATAATAGAGGTTGACATGATCGTTCTGAAAGCCACTCAAGACAAAGTCCTGGCAGTATTGCAATCCGTCGCAGGTATTGTTGAGCGCAGGCACACTTTGCCGATACTGGCCAATGTGCTGATTCGAAAATCCGGCTCCGCCTTGCAGCTGACTACCAGCGATCTGGAAATTCAAATCCGCACCAGCGCCGAACTTGCCGGCGATGCCGGTGACTTCGCGACGACAGTGGGCGCGCGCAAGCTGATCGACATTCTTCGCACCATGCCAGCGGATCAAACGGTGTCGCTGGAATCAAGCGCGTCCAAGCTCATCCTGCGTGGCGGCAAGAGCAAGTTCACGCTTCAAACCATGGCGGCGGAAGATTTCCCCCTGGTGCAGGAAGCTGCCAGTTTTGGCCCGGTCTTCAGCGTACCGCAAAAAACATTGAAAGATCTGCTTACTCAGGTGTCGTTCGCCATGGCGGTGCACGACATACGCTATTACCTCAATGGCATCCTGTTCGTTGCCGAAGGCAAACAGCTAAGCCTGGTGGCCACGGATGGCCACCGGCTGGCCTACGCCTCTGCCACGCTGGATGTTGATGTTCCCAAGCAGGAGGTGATCTTGCCGCGCAAGACCGTCATTGAATTGCAGCGCCTGCTGTCCAACGCACAGGGCGCCATAGAAATGCAGTTTGCCAACAATCAGGCCAAGTTCAGCTTTGACGGCATGGAATTTGTCAGCAAGCTGGTGGAAGGAAAGTTCCCCGACTACAACCGGGTCATTCCGAAGAACCACAAGAACAGCATCACACTGGGCAGGCTGCCTTTGCTCGCAACCTTGCAGCGTACCGCCATCCTGACCAGTGAGAAATTCAAGGGCGTGCGTCTGAACATTGATCCCGGCAGCCTGCGCGTCGCATCCAACAATGCAGAGCAGGAAGAGGCCGTGGACGAGCTGGACATCGATTACAACGGGGACAGCATCGAGATCGGCTTCAATGTGACCTACCTGATCGACGCGCTAGCCAACATGACACAGGAAATGGTCAAGCTGGAGCTGTCTGACAGCAACAGTTCAGCCCTTTTCACCATCCCGGACAACAACACCTTCAAATACGTTGTCATGCCAATGAGAATTTGAAGCAGGCATTGAACTCAACCGACCAAAGATTATTGATGACCGAAGAAAACAAGCCAGCGCAGAACCACGAGAATGGCCAGAGCACCGTTCATACAGGCGGGGGAAGCGCCGACAGTTCCAACTTTCAACCCACAATAGATGCCAACCAGGCTGGGGCGTCAGAGGCCTACGGCGAAGACTCTATCCAGATTCTGGAAGGCTTGGAGGCCGTTCGCAAACGTCCCGGCATGTACATTGGCGACACATCCGATGGCACGGGGCTGCATCACCTTGTTTTTGAGGTTGTTGACAACTCCATCGATGAGTCCCTGGCTGGCCACTGCGACGATATATTGGTCACTATCCACTCGGATAACTCGGTCAGTGTTGTCGACAATGGTCGCGGCATTCCCACCGGCGTCAAGATGGACGACAAGCACGAGCCCAAACGGTCTGCTGCCGAAATCTCCCTGACCGAACTGCATGCGGGCGGCAAGTTCAACCAGAACAGCTACAAAGTCTCTGGCGGTTTGCACGGTGTGGGCGTGAGTTGCGTCAATGCCCTGTCAAAGATGCTGCGCCTGACCATCCGGCGCGATGGCAAGGTGCACGTGATGGAATTCAGCAAGGGCTTTGTGCAAAATCGCATCACCGAGTCCGTGAACGGCGTCGAAATCTCGCCCATGAAAGTCATCGGCGAGACCGAAAAGCGCGGCACCGAGGTCCACTTCTTGCCCGACACCGACATCTTTCAGCAGAACAACGACTTCCATTACGAAATCCTGAGCAAGCGTCTGCGCGAACTGAGCTTTCTGAACAACGGTGTTCGCATCCGCTTGAAAGACGAGCGCACGGGCAAGGAAGACGACTTTTCCGGCGCCGGCGGCGTGCGAGGCTTTGTCAACTTCATCAACAAGGGCAAGACGGTCCTCAACCCGAATATCTTCCACGCCATGGGAGACCGCCAAAGCGACCAGAACACCAACATCGGTGTCGAGGTAGCAATGCAGTGGAACAGCGGCTACAACGAACAGGTGCTCTGCTTTACCAACAACATTCCTCAACGTGATGGCGGCACCCACCTGACCGGCCTGCGCGCAGCCATGACCCGCGTCATCAACAAATACATTGACGACAACGAACTGGCCAAGAAAGCGAAGGTTGAGGTCGCCGGCGACGATATGCGAGAAGGCCTGACCTGTGTCCTGTCGGTCAAGGTTCCCGAACCCAAATTCAGCAGTCAGACCAAGGACAAATTGGTGAGCTCTGAAGTGCGCGGCCCGGTGGAAGACATCGTTAGCAAGCTGCTGTACGACTACCTTCAGGAGCGACCGGTTGACGCGAAAATCATCGTTGGCAAAATCATTGAGGCGGCCCGGGCTCGCGAAGCGGCGCGCAAAGCGCGCGACATGACGCGACGCAAAGGGGTGCTTGACGGCATGGGCCTGCCCGGCAAGCTGGCCGATTGCCAGGAAAAAGATCCCGCGCTGTGCGAGATCTACATCGTCGAGGGCGACTCTGCCGGCGGCTCGGCCAAGCAGGGCCGGGACCGCAAATTCCAGGCGATTTTGCCCTTGCGCGGCAAGATCCTGAACGTGGAAAAAGCACGCTACGAAAAGCTCCTGACCAGCAACGAAATCCTGACCCTCATTACCGCTCTAGGCACCGGTATCGGCAAGGCTGGCGGCAGCACGGGCAATGACGACTTCAACGTTGCCAAACTGCGCTACCACCGCATCATCATCATGACCGACGCCGATGTTGACGGCGCCCACATCCGCACGCTGCTGCTGACTTTCTTCTACCGCCAGATGCCAGAATTGGTGGAACGTGGCCACATCTACATCGCGCAACCGCCGTTGTACAAGGTCAAGGCCGGCAAGGAAGAGCTCTACCTGAAGGACGGCGCTGCGCTCGACAGTTTTCTGCTGCGCATTGCGCTGGTCAACGCATCGGTGCATACCGGCGGCGACGCCGGCACCCTGCTCGCTGGGGACACTCTGGCCGAATTGGCACGCAAGCACCAGGTGGCGCAAGGCGTGATTGCACGGCTGCGCAACTTCATGGACGCCGAGGCGCTGCGCTCGGTGGCTGACGGCGTGGCACTGAATCTCGACACCGTGGCCGACGCCAAACTTTCCGCCGCTGCACTGCAAGCCAGACTTCCGGACGCAGAAGTGACCGGTGAGTTCGACGTGCGCACCGACAAGCCCATTCTGCGCATCAGCCGCCGCCACCATGGCAACATCAAGAGCAGCGTCCTGACTCAGGACTTTGTCCATGGCTCCGACTACGCCGCGTTGGCCGAATCAGCCAACACCTTCAAGGGGCTGCTCAGCGATGGCGCCAAGGTCATGCGCGGCGAAGGTGAGCGCCAGAAAGAAGAAAAAGTGAGCGACTTCCGCGAAGCGATGGCCTGGCTGATCGCGCAGGCGGAACACGCCACCGCGCGCCAGCGCTACAAAGGTCTGGGCGAAATGAATCCGGCACAGTTGTGGGAAACCACCATGGACCCGACCGTGCGCCGTCTACTCAGAGTGCAGATCGACGACACCATCGAGGCCGACCGTGTGTTCACCATGCTGATGGGCGACGAGGTCGAACCACGCCGCGATTTCATTGAAACCAACGCCTTGCGCGCTGGCAATATTGACGTCTAACTGTTGATGTAACTCGTCAACTCCGAGATCGTTTTTTCGTGTCCGGCAATGATGTCGTTCATGATGTCTCGTATCGAAATCATGCCCAGCACCGCGGACCCATCCAGCACCGGCAGATGCCGGATCTTCTTCTGACTCATCAGTGCCATGCAGGCCAGTGTGCCGGTGGCCGGCGTCACCGTGACGACTGCACGAGTCATGATCTCTGCGACTTTGGTTTCTCTGGAATTCTTGCCCTGCAAGGCAACCTTGCGCGTGTAATCACGTTCCGACACCACGCCGACCAGTTTGCCCTGATCCATGACGACCATGGCGCCAACCTCGTGTTCGGCCAGCAATTTCAACGCTTCAAAGACGGTCATTGACGGGTTGACCTGAAAAACCGTTGAATCGCGTCCCTTTATCAGGTCCTGAACGGGTTTCATAATGGCTCCAGTTTATGGGGTGTTGTTGAACGTGCAGTGTAAACAAAATGCCCGGCAATGCAATAGGCGTCACCCCGATCAAGCTCCAGGCAATGGGTCCGGACTATAGTCGAGCAATCTTTCGATTCTGTTTGGAGCTTCCAATGAACATTCTCATTCTCGGCCTGATCGTCTTTCTGGGCGTGCACTCCACCCGCATCGTGGCCGATGGGTGGCGCACACAAACTGTTGTACGCTATGGCGAGTTGCCCTGGAAGGGGCTCTATTCAGTGGTGTCGCTGCTTGGCTTGGGCCTGCTGATCTGGGGCTTTGGTCTGGCACGGCAGCAGCCGATGCAGCTGTGGAGCCCGCCCGCCGGCATGCGCCATCTGGCCGCGATGCTGACCCTGGGTTCTTTTGTGCTGCTGGCGGCCGCCTACGTTCCGGGCAACGCGATCAAGGCACGCCTTCACCATCCGATGGTGCTGGCGGTCAAGGTCTGGGCATTGGCACATTTGCTGGCCAATGGCAACCTGGCGCACGTGTTGCTATTTGGTGCGTTTTTACTGTGGTCAATTTTCGACTTCACTGCTGCCCGCCGGCGCGACCGTTCTGGCAACATTCAATACCGGCGCGGCAACGCCGGCGCCACTGCCATCACAGTGATCGTCGGGCTGGGTGCATGGCTCGCTTTCTCGCTGTGGCTGCACGGCATGCTGATCGGAGTTCGGCCCTTCGGTTGATGGCGCTTGGGTTTGAAACGTGAGCATCCGCAACCTCGACTCACTGTTTGATCCGCCCTCGATCGCGGTCATCGGTGCCTCGGCGCGTGTTGGCAGCATCGGTGCCGCGGTCTGGCACAACCTGAGTTCGGGCAAATACCAGGGCGCGTTGTACGCTGTCAACCCAAAATATCGCGTGCTTGGCGCTCATCCGGTGCTGGCCCGCGCATCGGACCTGCCATCGGTCCCCGCGCTAGCGATCATTTGCACTCCGCCAGCTACCGTGCCGGCGCTGATCCAGGAGCTCGCCAAGTTGGGTACGCACGCCGCGGTGGTTATGACCACGGGCATGGATCAGGGGCAGAAACAAGCCATGCTGAAGGCGGCACGGGGCCGCCTGCTGCGCATACTGGGGCCCGATTGCATTGGCCTGCTGGCGCCACATTTGGGCCTGAATGCCAGTCTTGCTCCGTTCGATGTGCAGCCCGGAGAATTGGCTTTTGTCTCCCAGTCCAATGCGTTGGCCTCTGCCATGCTTGACTGGGCGCGAGGTCGGGGCATCGGCTTCTCCCATTTTGTGACCTTAGGTGAGCACGCCGACATCGATTTTGGCGACATGCTCGACTATCTGGCCAGCGACGCCAAGACCCGGGCCATATTGTTGTACGCCCAGTCCTTCGAGTCAGGGCGAAAATTCATGTCGGCAGCACGCGCGGCAGCGCGCAACAAGCCGGTGATCGTGGTGAAAGCCGGGCACTCGCCGTCATTCCATCAGGCTGCGGCGAGCGGGTCGGGCGCGTGGGCCGGCTCCGATCGAGTGTTTGATGCCGCGATTGCGCGAGCCGGCATGCTGCGGGTCGACACCCTGCAAGAGCTTTTCCTGGCGGCACAGACGCTGTCGCGATTCCGGGGCAACCGCAGCGACCATCTCACGATTTTTGGCAATGGGGGCGGCGCTGGTGTCATTGCTGCGGACGCTGCCGCGTCTGCTGGTGTCGAGTTGGCAACGCTCAGCCCGGGAACCCAAGCCCAACTCGATGCACTGCTGCCATCCAACTGGTCGCACGGCAACCCCATTGACATTCTGGGCGATGCCCCGGTGGCACGGTATGAGCAGACGCTGAAGATTCTCAATGCGGATCATGACGCCGGAGCATTGTTGTTTATCCACGCACCGTCAGCCTTGGTTTCCAGCGCCGACGTTGCCAAAGCCCTGGTACCGTTGGCACAAACGCACGCGTCAGTGCCACCGCGGTTGATGAGCTGCTGGTTGGGTGACGGGGTTGTAGCGCAGGCACGCGCGATCTTTCAGGATGCCGGGATTGCCAATTTTGATACGCCGGAGCACGCGGTACGCGCCTTTTCCATGTTGACGCGATATCGGCGCAACCAGGCTGAGCTGACCGAAGCCCCTCCGGCATTGCTGCCAGATCGTCCTGCGGATGGGCAGACCCTGCGCGCCCTGGTAAAGGCCGTTCTGGCCAGCGGTCGGGAAACGCTGACCTGGATGGAAGTCAAGACGATGCTTGAGGCTTGCCATATTCCGCTGGCGCTGGCGCAACAAGCCGCCGCTGGCGGGGCTCGGAATGGACAGGCTCAGGAACTGATGCTCGGCAGCCGGATTGACCCGGTCTTCGGTCCGGTCATCGTGTTTGGTCAGGGCGGCTCTGCCATGGAGATTCTGGATGACAGGGCGGTCGCCTTGCCACCTTTGAACATTCCGTTGGCCAAGGCGCTGATCTCGCGTACCCGCGTCGCCCGTCTGCTGGAGGGTTGGGGCGATACACCGGGGGTCGATCAAGCTGCGTTGCATGGCGTGCTGCTGGCGTTATCGCAACTGCTGGCCGAAGTACCTGAAATTGCCGAACTTGAGATCAACCCCCTCATTGCCAGCGCCGAAGGTGTTGTAGCGCAGGATGCTCACGTTCGCCTGCGCGCCAGCAAGCCTGCGGGGGCAGACAATTTCGCCATCCGGCCATACCCCTCGCTGCTGGAAGAAACGCTTGAGTGGCAGGGACAAAGTCTGACCCTGCGGCCGATTCGCCCGGAAGACGAAGCGATGCACATGGCATTTCTGCAACAACTGGACCCCGAGGACGTTCGCATGCGCGTGTTCTACAGCAAACGAACGATGGCGCGCAGCGAACTGGCCCGACTCGTACAAATCGATTACGCGCGTGAAATGGCCTTTGTCGCGCTGGCCAGCGATGACAAAGGTCCGGACCAGACGCTTGGCGTGGTGCGCGCCATCACCGATCCGGACAACATCGAGGCCGAGTTTGGCGTGATCGTCAGCTCGACGCTGAAAGGCAGGGGGTTGGGGCTGGTATTGATGCAAAAAATGATCGCCTATTTGCGTACCCAAGGGACACAACGACTCGTGGCGACCGTTTTGGACTACAACACTCGCATGCTCAGACTGGCTGAGGAGCTTGGCTTTGAAACAGACGTTCTTGGGGTAGCCGAGGGCGGCACAAGAAAGATTGTCCTGTCACTTACTTGATGCCGATGGCCCACTGGATCAAATACTTGACCGCAAAGCCTGTCATGCCAAAAGCCAAACCCAGAAACAGGACAAAAGTACCGAACTTTCCGGCCTTTGACTCCCACGCCAGATGGCCGATGATGAACAGCATGTAGAGCATGAAGCCAGCAACGCCAAAGGTCAACCCGAAGGTAGCGATCTGCTCTTCTGAATAACCAAACATCAGCAACGCCTTTGCCTAAACTGTTGGCACCTTGGGTGCTTCCATCGAAATCGACCGGCCACAAGCATAATCGCTGTTTTCCAGCAGCAAGGACACCGACATGCCACGCCCCATACTAGACGAAGCCAGCATTCACCCGGCCATCCGGGAGAAAATTGCCACTCACGAGCAGGCCATTGTGCGAGAAGTACGGACTGCCATCGCCGAGCACCCCGTCGTGGTCGTCGGAATGGGCATGAACCCCTTTCCAAAGAAGGCCCGCAAGGCGCTCGACGCTGCCGGAGTCGCACACAAGTACCTGGAATACGGCAACTACTTCAACACCTGGCGTCAGCGTAACGCGCTCAAACTCTGGACCGGATGGCCCACCATGCCCATGGTGTTTGTGAAGGGGACCTTGGTGGGGGGTGCCAACGATCTGATCAGCCTTATCGACAGCGGTGAGCTGAAAAAAATGCTGGCCTGACCGTGTGCAGGCTCGGCCTGCGGGGGCGGGTCAGGCCAATCAGGGTTTCGCTTGCATCGGGCCTTTACCGTCGCGGGGACCACCCATGCGTCCGGCAGGGCCATGTTGCCGCGCTGTCGCGTTATCAAACACCCTTTGCTGCTCCGATGTCAGCGCAGCGTAGAACGCCTTGGTCGCTTCGCCTCGTTTGTCCATAGCCGCAGTCATGTCGGCTGCATGTTGGGTGTGCAAAGCCTTCATCCTGTCAATCCGTTCGGGTGTTGGCAGTTTGGCCAACTCCGCGAAATCCGGTTGTTTGGCCTTCAGATCGGCGGGTGGCTTCATGGCCGCGCTGAAAGTGGCCCAAGCACCTTCCTGGGCCGGTGTCAGCATGAGCGCGGCTTTCAGTGCTGCCTGACGTCGTTCCATTCGAGCCTGCATCCGTGCCGGATTCATCGGTCCCACGCCCGGGTGACCCATGCCTTCATGCATGGGGCCGCCAGCGCCCATCATTCCAGCAGGCCCTGCACCGGGCGTTTGTGAAAAGGCAGCAAAGCCGGCGGTAGCCAAAGCAGCGGCAAGCAACAGGGGTTTGAAAACAGCTTTCATTTGAACTTCCTCATATTTAAGTAAGTCTGACACTCCAGACGTGGCATCAGCCAGATTGAAGTTTGCTCCACCCCTGTATCTGCTGCGTGATCCTAGATCGAAAGTTTGTAAAGTTCGGCAAGTTTCAATCGCCCGCGCCATCAAGGGGAAGAGGCCACTTCAGCTCTTGGTCCTTGTCGAGCAGGTGTTCCAGCCAAAGATGGCGTAGGGTGGGCACCAACCGATGGCTCCCGTGGCCAGCGGCACAATGCCCAGCCAGCCCCAAACGCCAATAGTGCCGGTCACGGTCAAGCCAATCAATACAAGGCCAACCACGATGCGCAGAATGCGGTCCATGCCGCCGACGTTCGATTTCATGTAGAACTCCTTCAAGTTATCAAAGATCGCATTGGATGCGCTATCGGGCGCCGAGTCTGTGACAGAAGTCACGCAACGCCGGTTCATCCGTGATAATTATTTGCTCCCGCCCGAGGCTTACCCAGCCCTCGCGTTCGAACCGACGCAACAGCCGCGTAATGATTTCCCGCACGGTGCCGAGGTCATCGGCTAACGCCTGGTGTGTGACCGCGATTTGCCGCCCGCGCCCCAGAAGCGCAGCCGCCAACCGTCGGTCAAGCCTGTAAAAAGCAACCGCGTCGATCAGACTGGTGAGGTCGGCCATACGCGCCGCAAACAGGCCCAGCACCTCGTTGCGAAAGACCGGCGTTTCCAGCCACCGCAGAAAAATGTCAGGGGAAATCAGCATCAAGGAACTGGCTTTGGTGGTCACGCCGCGGGCGGACAGGGGCTGATTTCGGAACAGGCAAGCGGACGATACCAGGCACAACTCCCCTGGCGCAACACGGTACAACTCCAGTGAGCGGCCATCAACCGAACTGCGTGAAACCTTGATCTCACCCTGTAGCACCAGGGGAAAGCCCTGACACAGGGCATTTTCGTTAAACAGCACCGTACCGACCGGCGCCTGAATGGGCGCCAGCGCCGGACCCATTTCAGCCAGCGTGGATCGCAGCGCCATCAACGCCGGATAGAGCGTGACCAAATGTTCCGCAAAGTCCATCACGCCCTCTGGCAGCAAGTACCAGCCAAGTCTTCCAGTATCGGGCAATCGGGTCGCTCGTCGCCACAGCAGTGGTCTAGCAGGACGACCAGCGTGCGTTGCATGGCCTGCATCGCTTCAATGCGTTGTGTCAAGTCATCCACGTGGCGCTGGGCAATGCGTTTGACGCTGGCACTGGCACGCTTGCGGTTGTTCCAAAGGTCAACAAGTTCTGCAATTTCAGCCATAGAAAACCCCAGTTCCCGACCGCGTTTGATGAACTGCAGGGTGCGCACGTCTGCTTGGGCGTACTGGCGATAGCCGCTATCGGTCCGCGCCACCGGAGGCAGTAATCCGAGCGCTTCATAGTGGCGAACCATCTTGGCCGACACCCCAGACAGGCGCGCGGCAGAACCAATAGCGACCGGCCAAAGACCGCTGCCAAGCGCCCCCATCCGCTCAGTCGCTTTATGGCTCTGGTTCATGCAGCAACCGCGTAGCCTTCCTCGGCAATCGCCTGGACAAGCACCTCTCGAGGCCGATCAGACTGCACCTCAACCTTGTTGACCGATCGGTCAATGGTGACTTCGGCTTGCGGGTCCGCCTGTGTTATTGCGCGCTTGACCGCTTTTTCGCAATGGCCACAGGTCATGCCCGTGACGGTAAAGGTCTGTTTCATGAATAAACTCCATTCAGTGTCAAAGAGCATATCCTGAACCTTTCCATCATGGGAAGGTCAAGAAATAATATTTATACTTGACCTTCCCTTGGTGGGAGGGTTTAGTCTTGAACCCATGAATACTGCTTCAATGACCACAACAGCCCCAACGTCAGTGGATATTGGAATCGGGGGCATGACCTGCGCCTCTTGTGTTGCACGCGTGGAAAAAGCGTTGAAGAAGGTGCCAGGCGTACAAGAGGCGACGGTCAACCTTGCCACTGAGTCAGCGCGTGTTGTGATTTCGCCTGGTGAAGATGTGCAAGCCCGGCTGCGCCGTGCGGTGCGGGACGCAGGCTATGAACCCCGTGCCGCTGATGCAACGGTGGCGACCGAACAGGCATCTCCTTGGGCGGGTTTTGCGCCCGTGGGTCTTGGTCTGCTCTTGTCCCTGCCATTGATGCTGCCAATGGTGGGCGAACTGTTTGGCCGGCACTGGATGCTGCCGGCATGGCTGCAATTTGCGTTGGCCACGCCGGTTCAATTTGTCCTCGGCTGGCATTTCTACCGGGCGGGCTGGCATGCTCTCAAAGCCCTTTCCGGAAACATGGACTTACTGGTCTCGATTGGCACCTCCGCCGGCTGGGCCCTTTCCATGTGGTTATGGTTGACGTCTGCTCCCGGGGCCGCGGTCCACCTGTACTTTGAGGGTTCCGCTTGGGTTGTCACCCTGGTGATGCTTGGAAAATGGCTTGAAGTACGGGCCAAACGCCAAACCACTTCTGCGATTCGAGCCCTGCACGCGCTGCGCCCGGACGTAGCTCATCTTATCGGCCCCGACGGAGAGGCGGATGTCCCTGTGGGTGATCTACTGGTGGGTGATCGATTGGTTATTAAGCCTGGTGAGCGGATCCCGGTGGATGGTGTGTTGCTCGAAGGGCGTACGCAGGTAGATGAATCGATGCTGACGGGGGAGCCGCTTCCGGTGGACAAATATCCATCTGCCGACCTTGGCACAGCAGCGCAAGCGGCGCTCACGGGCGGCTCCATCAATGGCGACGGCCGCGTAGTGATGCTGGTACGGGCGATTGGCAGCGAGACGGTACTCGCTCGCATTATTCGCCTGGTAGAAGATGCTCAAGCCGCCAAGGCGCCGATTCAGCGCTTGGTGGATCAGGTCAGTGCGGTGTTTGTGCCTGCCGTACTAATGATAAGTTTGATCACTCTGTTGGGTTGGTGGCTTTCAGGTCACTCTTTTGAGCAAGCGCTACTGAACACGGTTGCTGTTCTGGTCATTGCTTGTCCTTGTGCTTTGGGGCTAGCTACCCCCGTGGCCATCATGGCGGGCACAGGGGTAGCCGCGCAGCACGGCATTCTGATCAAGAACGCTCAGGCACTGGAGTTGGCGCACCGAGTTGACATCGTTGCGTTTGACAAGACTGGCACCTTGACCCTGGGTCATCCAAGACTTGCATCCTTGTTGGTGGCGGACGGGATGAATGAAAACGAAACGTTGAGGATCGCTGCCAGTCTGCAAAGTGGTAGCGAACACCCTCTGTCGCGCGCTGTCGTCAGGCTTGCGCGGGAGCGCCTTCTTGCTCTCGAAACACCAAATAATGTGCACTCTCTACCAGGTCGGGGCAGCGAGGGTGAACTTGGGTCGCGTCACTTTCTTATTGGAAGTCTGCGCTGGATGAAGGAGTTGGACATCGACACCAACTCGATGGAAAGCAAAGCCCGCCCGCTCCAGGATCAAGGCGCCACAGTTTCGGCAATGGCCGAACGAACCTCACACGGTCTGGTCCTGTGCGCCCTGTTGGCGTTCTTTGATGAACCAAAACCTGGTGCCAAAGACGCGCTGGCGGCTCTGCGGGCGCTGGGCATCAAGACCGTGATGATTTCTGGCGACAACCGGGGTTCTGCCGAGACCATGGCGCGCCGGCTCGGGCTGCGCCCCGAAGAAGGGGAAGTTATGTCCGACGTTCTGCCAGCTGAAAAAGCGAAAAGGGTGGCTGCGCTGAAGACCGGCGGACATGTCGTCGCGATGGTGGGTGACGGCGTCAATGATGCTCCTGCTCTGGCTACGGCGGATGTTGGCATGGCGATGGGCAACGGAACCGACGTTGCAATGCATGCAGCAGACATCACACTGATGCGCGGCGATCCTTTGCTGGTGGCGGCCGCGCTGGACATCTCCAATCGAACCGTTGCCAAGATCCGCCAGAACCTGTTCTGGGCTTTTGCCTACAACGTAGCGGGAATCCCACTGGCTGCCTTTGGCTTCTTGAACCCGGTGGTCGCTGGCGCGGCTATGGCAATGAGTTCAATCAGCGTGATGAGCAACGCACTCTTACTGAAACGCTGGAAACCAGACAAAGCTGTCCCTCTTTATAAAGTATTTAAAGATAGTAGTAGTAGATAAGGACGACAATCTTCTGTGGATAACCAATATATTTTTATAAAAATCAACAACTTAACATACATCAACAGGTGTTGGTGACCCTGCTTCGTGAGTGCTATACCAATCTGGACAACTTTAAAATTTAGAAAATTTTGTGGATAACAGGCTGCTTATGCAACATCTTTACACAGCCTTGTTGTTGATGCCTCACTTGATTAAGCCCTCGGCCTTCATGGCGTCGATCACGTTCGGTCTGGAACTGACTAGGCTACGAAAAGCCAGTAGATTTGGGTAAATAGAGAGATCAATTCCTACGTATTGAGCCCAGTTACTGACAGTAAAAAGATAGCCATCAGCAACCGTGAAGTTGTCGCCCATCAGATAGGGTGTCTTTGCAAGTTCACCATCGACCCATTGCAAGCGAGAGGCCAAACGCGTCTTGGCCATATTCTTTGCCTCCTCTGGCATTCCCGGGGTGAATAAGGGAGAGAAGCCTTTGTGCAGTTCTGTTCCAATAAAAGTAAGCCACTCCTGCAGTTTGTAGCGCGCAAAAGTTCCATTGGCTGGCGCCAGATGCTTGGCAGGGACCTGATCAGCGATGTACTGAACAATCGCCGGGCCTTCACGTAACTGGCGGCCATCGGCGAGCACGAGAAGGGGTACATAACCGAGGGGATTGATCGTGTAGTAATCGGTGCCGTCAGCAAGTTTGTGGGTCTTGGTGGGGGCGGCAACAGCCTCAAAGGCCAGTCCGGACTCCTTGAGGGCAATGTGAACTGACAGTGAACAGGCACCAGGTGAGTAATAGAGTTTCATGAAAAGTTCTTGAGGTGGTTTTGTGAAATTTGAAATAATTGGCGCAAGAGAGAATGTTAGCGGTTCAGGCTTGATGACGCAGACGGGGCGCGAATCATGTCCACCGCCTTTTCAGCAATCATGATGGTGGGTGCGTTCGTATTGCCAGAGACCAACTGCGGCATGATGGACGCATCCACGACGCGCAGACCTTCCATGCCGTAGACCCTCAGGCTGGAATCCACCACGGCCATGGGATCGCTGGAAGGACCCATTTTGCAAGTGCTGCAGGGGTGGTATTCAGTATCCGCATGGTCGCGCAGAAATTGCTCGATCTGCATCGGGTTGTCGCGCTCAAACGGATAAAGCATTTTCCCGCGGTACGGGCTAAAGGCTTGCTCTTGCATGATGTCATAGCCGATTTGTGAGCCTTTGATGAGGCTGGTCATATCGCGAGGGTCAGATAAAAACTGCGGATCTATCAATGGTGCGTCCTTGGCGTTCGCGCTTTGCAGTCTGACGCTGCCACGGCTCTTGGGGCGCATCAGTGTGACGTGCAGCGTGTAGCCATGCCCCAAGTGGTTCTTGCGGGTGTGGTCGTCAACGATGCCGGTACACAATGCCAACTGGATGTCGGGCGCGTCTTCGGTCTTGTCGGCAAACAGGAAGGCCTGTGATTCGGCGACGTTGCTGGTTACGATGCCGCTGCGTTTCTTGCGCCACTCAAAGATGCTGCGGACAATTTGGACCAGGCCCGAGAGCGAGAAACCGAAAGTGGATTCTTTGCGCTGGGTGCGGTAGATCAGGACTGCGGTAACGTGGTCATGCAGGTTCTGCCCAACTCCCGGCAAGTCCTGCACCACGGGGATGCCGTGTTCCTGAAGGTGGGCCGCCGGACCAATGCCGGAAAGCATCAGCAATTGCGGTGAGCCAAAGGCGCCACCGGACAAGATGACTTCGCGCCGCGCTCGCACTCGGGCGATTTGCCCCCCGCGCAAGAATTCGGCGCCAACGGCGCGTTTGGCCTCAAGCAAA
Organism: Comamonadaceae bacterium; assembly: GCA_037132975.1. GTDB lineage: Bacteria > Pseudomonadota > Gammaproteobacteria > Burkholderiales > Burkholderiaceae_C > Rhodoferax. The sequence goes on along the minus strand of JBAXOZ010000029.1, from coordinate 3,826 downwards.
ATACGCTGCGTATGGGCATGCGTAATGACGGTAAGGTTCGGGCGGGCCAGGTGGGGAGTGATGTAGGCTTTGGCCGCGCTGCAGCGCTCGCCATTTCTTTGCGTTACCTGCGCTGGCGAACAGCCAAATTGAGATGCGCCGTTGTAGTCCTTGGTCTGGGGAAGCCCTTGCTTCTCACAGGCCTCAAGAAAGGCTTGATTGATTGGGCTTGGGCTGCGTAAATAGCTCACGTTGAGTGGGCCACCCACGCCGTGATACGCATCGGCACCAAAACACTCACTGTTCTCGGCGCGCTTGAAGAGCGGAAGGACTTCCTCAAACGACCAGCCGGGATTTCCCTGCGCGGCCCAGTTGTCATAATCCAGCCGGTTGCCGCGCGTGTAGACCATGGCATTAACCGAACTGCTGCCACCCATGACTTTGCCGCGTGGTTGAAAGCCGCAGCGGCCATTCAGCCCTGGTTGAGGCGTCGTGTTGAAGTTCCAATTGTGGATGCCAAGCGCGGCAGTGGCCGCAAAGCCGAGCGGGGCTTGAATGAAAGCCGACGAGTCAGGCCCGCCGGCTTCGAGCAGACAGACCGAAACACGCGGGTCTTCGGACAGCCGGCTGGCCACCACACACCCGCCGGCGCCGCCGCCAATAACGACGAAATCAAACTCTTGGTCTTGCATTGAGTGCCTTCTAAACGGTGGATTATTTGGTCAGGAAATCGAGGTACTTGGTCGCGAATTTCCCGTAGGGCGGCCACATGAACTTGAGCGCACTGAAGGAGGCTTGGTAAAAGACGGGCCGCATTTTTGAAAAAGTGACAAAGCCCTCAAACCCATGGTAGTGCCCCATGCCGCTTTCGCCGACACCACCAAAAGGCAGGTCGTGCTGAGCGACGTGGAACAAGCCGTCGTTGACGCTGACGCCACCCGACATGACGCGCTCCAGCAGGGTCTGGATGGTCTGACTGTCATTGCTGAAGGGGTAGATGGCCAAAGGGCGTGCACCACTGTTGATGGCGCGTATCGGCTCCTCTAGCGAGCTGTATTCAATGATGGGCAGGATGGGGCCAAAAATCTCCCGTGTCAGCAGGGCGCTGTCAGCCGGGGCGTTGAGGACCAGATGGGGCGCAATCTTTCGGCTCGCTGCATCCCACCTGGGTCCGGGGATCAATTGCACCAGCGTCGCGCCGCCGGCCTGGGCGGCTTCCAGCGCAGCGGTAAGGCGGGCAAAGGATCGGTCATCAATGATCGAGGTGAAGTCCGGCGAGGCAAGCAGGGGGTAGCGCTTGCTCACGATATCTTTGGCAATGGCCACAAAAGCGGCAGTCTTTCCTTTTGGCAAGTAAAGGTGATCCACCGTAGTGCAAATTTGCCCGGCGTTGAGTAGCTTCACAAACAGTAATCGCTCTGCCGCTTTTTGCAGGGGGAAATCTTCACAAAGGATGGCGGGTGATTTGCCCCCCATTTCCAGTGTGACGGGGCACAGGTTTTGCGAAGCGGCAGCCATCACGGCGCGACCCGTCTGGCCCGACCCCGTGAACAGGAGGTGGTCAAACTTGAGTTTGGAAAACTCAACACCAACGCCACCGGTCTCATCGAAAAACGCTAGTTTTTCTCTGGGAAAGTAGGCGGGCATCTTTTCTATCAGGAACTGCGCCAGGTGGCGGGAGTTTTCAGACATCTTGACCATGGACCGATTGCCCGCTGCGAACGTATAGATCAGACCGGTGAAGCTGAGATTGATGGGAAAGTTCCAGGGAACGATAGCCCCAACAACACCCAAAGGTTGGGGCACCACCCGGTTGCGGGCGCCAAAAAAATTACGAAGATCGACGCCTCGACGCTGCGGTTTCATCCATTTCTTGAGGTGCTTGAGTACGTGGTCCACACCGTCAATGACCGTGAAAATTTCGGTAAACAAGGTCTCATGGCGGGAGCGATTGCCGTAATCGGCATTGACCGCTTCGACCATGCCCTCCTTGTTGTCCCGGACAAAAGCCTGCAACTTGAGCAGATCGGTGCGACGTTCGCCATAGCTGGGCACGGGGTGTGCAAAGTAGGCGGCGCGCTGGAGATCGAGGGTGGTATTGAGTTCGTCGCGAATCATGTCAGGTGTGCGTGTGCTGAGTGGGTGGTTGGCGTTCATGAGGCTGCTTTCTCAAGGTTGAATTGGGCGGTGCAAGTTTCGATGGCGGTCTTACCCTGTCGCCACAAGGCGTTTCGCGAGCGTAATCCCGAGTGTGACCGTCAACTGTCCAGAATTTGACAGTTAAGGGTAATTACCATGGGGAAATAGGGAGCTTTTACAAACCGCCAAACCAACCCGTTGGCGTGCAACGGTTCAAGAATACACGAACGACCCTTGGTGCTATTAAATAGATAGCTACAAACCCTTTGATAGCATGGATTTCCTGTTGACCACCTGCTCATTCTTCCATTTGCGTGGCGGCCTTCGCTGGCGCCACATGGCGACTACTGACTGAAATGGGGTGTGACCGGTAAAATCGTCGGTTCACCCGCTGGTGTGCGGGGTGTTTGACCAAGCTTGCGCCCACCTAGGCCACAAATCAACCATGCTCTATCCACAAAAGTTTGATGTCATCGTGATTGGTGGCGGACATGCCGGCACCGAGGCTGCGCTGGCATCGGCGCGCATGGGCTGCAAGACATTGTTACTGAGTCACAACATCGAGACCTTGGGGCAAATGAGTTGCAACCCGTCGATCGGCGGCATCGGAAAGGGCCACCTGGTCAAGGAGGTCGACGCAATGGGTGGAGCCATGGCTACTGCCACGGACGCGGCCGGCATTCAGTTCCGGATACTCAATTCCAGCAAGGGACCGGCAGTGCGCGCCACTCGCGCCCAAGCAGACCGGGTTTTGTACAAGGCAGCGATCCGTCATCGTCTGGAGAATCAGCCCAATTTGAGTTTGTTTCAGCAGGCGGTGGATGACCTGGTGGTAGAGGGGGATCGAGTGACGGGTGCCATCACCCAGTCGGGCATCAAATTCTCTGCCAGGACGGTGGTGTTGACGGCGGGAACTTTCTTGAACGGGAAGATCCATGTAGGTATGAGCAGTTATGCGGCAGGAAGAGCCGGCGATCCACCGGCGTTGCGCCTGTCTGACCGGCTCAAAGAGTTGAAATTGCCGCAGGGCCGGTTGAAGACCGGAACGCCACCGCGCCTGGACGGGCGCACCATTGACTTTGACAAGTGCATTGAACAGCCCGGCGATGGCATGCCCGGCGGCATGCGAGCCGATACGCCCGTGTTCAGCTTCATGGGGCGCGTTGAGCAACACCCACGGCAGATGTCTTGCTGGATTACGCACACCAATCAACACACGCACGAAATTATCCGCAGTGGCTTCGATCGCAGCCCCATGTTCACCGGCAAGATTGAAGGCGTTGGTCCGCGCTACTGTCCGAGCGTGGAAGACAAGATAGGACGCTTTGCCGACAAGGATAGCCACCAGATCTTTCTGGAGCCAGAGGGGCTGACAACCCACGAGTATTACCCCAACGGTATTTCGACAAGCCTGCCTTTTGATGTTCAGTATGCGCTGGTTCGATCGATGGCCGGGCTCGAAAATGCGCATATTCTGCGGCCGGGGTATGCGATCGAATACGACTACTTTGATCCCCAACAGCTTCAAAGCAATTTCGAGACCAAGGCGATAGCCGGCTTGTTCTTTGCTGGTCAGATCAACGGGACTACCGGGTACGAGGAGGCGGCGGCACAAGGACTGTTTGCTGGAGTTAATGCTGCACTACAGGCCGGGGCAAGAACCGAATGGAAAGCCGATCGCTGGTTGCCCGGACGGGACGAGGCTTAT
>JBAXOZ010000028.1:0-22211 GCA_037132975.1 Comamonadaceae bacterium | reverse complement strand
CGCCTTTGTTGCCACGCTCTTCTTTTTCAACCTGGACCAGCAGTTCCTGGCCTTCACGGATCGCGTCCTGAATGCGCGCCTGACTGACAGAGACACCTTGCTGAAAATACTGGCGTGAAATTTCCTTGAACGGCAAAAAGCCGTGGCGATCTTCGCCATAGTCGACAAAACAGGCTTCCAGCGAAGGCTCGACGCGCGTGACGACTGCCTTGTAAATATTGCCCTTGCGCTGCTCGCGTCCTTCAATTTCAATTTCGTAGTCGAGGAGTTTTTGTCCATCGACAATCGCCAGGCGGCGTTCTTCAGCCTGCGTGGCGTTAATCAGCATCCGTTTCATGGGTAGCGTTCCTTCAATTCAAATAACAAACCAGCTCATGACGAGCTATTGATACCGGAACTGACGCTTTGAAATGAGGAGGAATTGCCGGAGAACCAGGACTTAAACAATAAGTCTCGGTGTAGGCGCGTGGAGGGGAGCGAAGAGGCTTGGCTGTGGAAAGGCTATCTTGTAAACAGCGGGTTGCGCCCAGATCATGGGCACGGATGGCCGATCAATGCCAACTAACGGGGCGAAAACGTCCCGCAGGCAATTGACAATCAGACTCATCAACACAAACATCTTGCTTCATTCCATTCACAGACAGAACGTCTGTGAACTTGGGGTATTCCATTTCAGTGTTTCAACGCGTCGCCTTGACCGTCTGTTTTGCAGGCCACCTCAAACAACTGGCTCGAGGTCTGCGTGCTTTGGCAAACGGCGGTATCGACATTACTAGAGGGGCTGGTGATGGGGGTGAACTAAACTCCACCTAAACTACGATTTAACTTGTCGTCAAATCAACCACTTACAGCGCATCGCTAGTGAAACACATTATAGGGGGCAATGCGGTCTCGCCGCTCCCCCAGGTCAAAACGGTAGTCGTCAGCGAAGACTGTGCGGGTCAGCGATTGGACAATTTCCTGCTGCGCCAACTTAAGGGCGTACCCAAGACCCATGTCTACCGAATTATCCGTAGTGGCGAAGTGAGAATCAACAAAGGTCGTGTGTCGGCGGATTCCCGGGTCCAGTCCGGTGATGCCGTGCGCCTGCCGCCAGTGCGAATTTCACAGCGGATAGCTGAAAAAACGATGGCCATGGCAGAGAACGCGGCCCGCGAGGCACCACGTCGCGACTTTTCCATTCTGTTGGAAGACGAGCATTTGATCGCGATCGACAAGCCAGCAGGACTCGCGGTCCATGGCGGATCTGGCGTCAGCTTTGGCGTGATTGAACAATTGCGCATGGCCAGACCTGAGGCCAAATTCCTGGAGTTGGTGCATCGCCTGGACCGGGACACCAGCGGCATCTTGTTGGTTGCCAAAAAAAGGAGCGCCTTAAAGCATTTGCAGGATCAGTTTCGCGAACGCGAGACCGGCAAGACCTACCTGGCGATGGTTGCGGGAGCCTGGCCTGCGAACAAGAAGGTGCTTGACAAGCCCTTGCACAAATACCTGCTGCCTGACGGTGAGCGACGCGTCAAGGTGGTGGCGCGCGATGACCCGGACGGCATGTCTTCGGTCACTCTGGTCAAGGTGCTGCGCCGGGGGGCCACCGTGCATCCTGTTGACCCCACCGCTGGCGCTGGGTGCAGTTTGCTCGAGGTCACACTCAAGACCGGGCGCACGCATCAGATCCGCGTTCATCTGGCGACCGAAGGTCATCCGATTCTGGGTGACGACAAGTACGGCGACTTTCAATTGAATAAGGCATTGTCACGCAGCAACCAGGTCCCTGGCCTGAAGCGAATGTTTCTTCACGCGTGGCGCCTGCAATTCAATCATCCCGCCAGCAGCGAGCGAATCGAACTGCTAGCGCCATTGCCCCATGAACTCGAGAATTTTGTAACCCATGCAGTATCCTGATATGCCGACGTCCCGGCGCTTTGATTTGATTGCCTTTGATTGGGACGGCACACTCTTTGATTCGACCGCGCTGATTGCCCGCTGCATTCAGGAAGCGGTGCGTGACGTCGGGGGCGCGGTTCCTAGCGATCGCGATGCGTCCTACGTCATCGGGATGGGCTTGATGCAGGCTCTGGCGCATGCGGCGCCCGACGTACCAGTTGAACGTTATCCGGAACTTGGGGCACGTTACCGTCACCACTACATTGCCCACAAGCACGACATCAGCCTCTTTGAAGGAATTCTGGAGATGTTGACGGAACTCAAAACGCGTCAACACTGGCTTGCAGTGGCAACCGGCAAAACCCGGCAGGGATTGGATGATGCATTGCACAGTTCGCAGCTCAAGGGGATGTTTGAAGGTTCGCGCACAGTGGATGAAACCGCTGGCAAGCCCCATCCGCGGATGCTGCTGGAGTTGATGAGTGAATTTGGCGTGGACCCTGGGCGAACCCTGATGATCGGTGATACCACGCATGACTTGCAGATGGCAGCCAACGCTGGCTGTCCCAGCGTGGCGGTGAGCTATGGCGCCCATGAACCTGAGGCATTCCATGTGCTGCAACCCTTGTATATTGCTCATTCGGTGCGCCAGCTGCATGACTGGCTTCTGGTCAATGCATGACAGTGGTGAGTATGCCCATGACACAGCGTATTGCCTTGTGCGAATCGGGCGAATTGATCAACAGTGAGGATGCAGTGCCGTTTGAAGTCTGCTACGACCGGCGGAACTGCAACGCCTTTGCCATCCGATACCAGGGTCATGTGTATGCGTACCTGAATCGGTGTGCGCATATACCCATGGAGATGGACTACCAACCCAATCGCTTTTTTGATAGCGCCGGGCAACTGCTGATGTGTGCCACCCATGGCGCCACTTATCAGCCGCAGACGGGTGCTTGTCGCGGTGGCCCATGCCGTGGCGGACTGATCAAAATTGACACTTCTGAGCTCGATGGCATCGTCTACTGGCATACTGCCCCCAACTTGAACCTTCCGGTATCCTGATATGACTCCATCCGAACTTCCAGAGCCGCCCAATGCCCCGGGGCCGGCGGACTTGTTACCAAGTCAGGATCCGGCACCAGCCAGGAGTGAAATGAACAAGGCTCAAAGTGGAGCCGAACCCGCCGCTGGCCAGAACTGGGAGCGGACGACCCTTGAAAAGCTGGCCTTTGCGGCGCTGACAGAACAACGTCTGGCGCGCCGCTGGCGCAACTTTGTCCGCCTGGCGTGGTTGGCGTTCTTCATTCTCATTGCTTGGGCCGTCATCGTCCGCAGCGGACCGACCAAAGACAGTACGACACCGCACACCGCCCTGGTCGAAATCAAGGGGGAAATTGCCTCCGGGGCCGAGGCCAGTGCCGAACTGATTGTGGCTGCCTTGCGTGGAGCGTTCGAGGACGAAGGTGCTCAGGCCGTTGTTCTGTTGATCAATTCTCCTGGTGGCAGTCCGGTACAGGCAGGCATCATCAATGACGAGATCAAGAGACTCAAGCTCAAGCACAAGAAGCCAATCTATGCCGTCGTCGAAGAGTCCTGCGCTTCCGCTGCCTATTACATTGCGGTCGCAGCCGACAAGATCTTTGTTGACAAGGCCAGTATTGTGGGCAGCATCGGGGTCTTGATGGATGGGTTTGGCTTTACCGGCTTGATGGACAAGTTGGGGGTCGAACGTCGCCTCATGACTGCCGGCGAGAACAAGGGTTTTCTGGACCCGTTCAGTCCACAAACCGAGAGACAGCGTGCCTTTGCACAGACCATGCTGGACCAGATTCACAAACAGTTCATCGATGTCGTCAAGGCCGGCCGCGGCAATCGACTGAAGGAAACACCAGAAACCTTCAGTGGCCTGTTCTGGAGCGGGCAACAGGCGATTGAACTGGGACTTGCCGATCAACTGGGCAATCTTGATTTTGTGGCACGCGAAATTGTCAAGGCAGAAGAAATCGTTGATTACACGCGGCGTGAAAATGTGGCCGAGCGCCTGGTCAAGCGTTTTGGAGCAGCCATGGGCGCTGGCGCTGTGCACGCCCTTCAATCGATTCCGGCACTGCGCTGACTTGCCGACTTGTAAAGAGATCAGCGACCCAACGCGAACACGGCTGGCGTTGAATTGTCCAGAGGTGATTTCCTTTTTCGCCAGTTCTTGATGCTGTCGCTGCAGCAGACGCCACGCTCCAGTGTCAATCCACTGGCCACGGCCAGGCGCGTATGGTGCTGCAGCGTTTGGAGCAAAGACTGCAGCATTGCAGTGTTGCGATAGGGGGTTTCGATGAATAACTGGGTCTGGCCGGTCTTTAAGGCCAGGGCTTCGAGTTCGCGGATACGCTGACAACGCTCAACCGGATCCTGCGGCAGATATCCTGCAAAAGCAAAATTCTGGCCGTTCAGGCCACTGGCGGCCAGCGCCAGCAAGAGCGAAACCGGCCCGGTCAGTGCGATCACCGATATTCCCAGTTCATGGGCAGCCCGAACTACCGAGGAGCCAGGGTCGGCCACGGCTGGCATGCCGGCTTCGCTGACCAGTCCCATATCATGACCCTTCAGCGCTGGAGCCAGTAAAGGACGCGCGTCAAAGTTCCCGCTGTGATCACCCTTCTTGTGTACGTCACGCGGCAGTTCCTCAATGTGCAGTGCTTGCAAGGAACTGCTCAGGGGCGTGACGGCGTCGACGCGCTTGAGGTAGGCCCGCGTCGATTTGGCGTTTTCGCTGATCCAGTATTGCAGTCGAGCCGCCACCTTGAGCGTTCCGAAGGGCATGCTGTCTTGCAGGTCGGCTTGGCTATCGCAGCCAAAATCAAGCGGGGCTGGAACCAGGTAAAGTCTTCCGCTCGGTGTCGGATTGGCTCCAGCAGGGTGTGTGTCGGTAGCCATGGTCACAAGATCCTGATGCCGGCTGCACGAATCATCCGGCACGTGCGGATGAGGGGCAGGCCCACCAGAGCGCTGGGATCGTCGTTTTCGATCGACTCCAGCAGAGCGATGCCCAGACCTTCGCTCTTGGCGCTGCCAGCGCAGTCGTAGGGTGTCTCGGCGCGCAGGTAAGCTTCGATTTCGGCGTCTTCCAGCTCGCGGAACCTTACCCGCACTTGAGCCAGATCCAACTGTGCAAAACCACTGTCCTGGCACACCACTGCCACCGCAGTTTGAAAAATCACGGTCTGGCCGCGCATTTGCTGCAGTTGAGCCGTGGCACGCTCGTGATTGCCGGGCTTGCCCAGCGCCAGCCCATCCAGGTCGGCCACCTGGTCTGAACCGATGACCACACAGGCCGGAAACAGGGCTGCCACGGCGCGTGCCTTGCTCATGGCAAGCCGGCAGGCCAATTGTTTTGGTGTTTCACCCGCCTTTGGCGTTTCGTCTACGTCGGGCGCCGCGACCTGAAATTCGACGCGCAGTCGAGCCAGCATTTCGCGGCGGTAGGGCGAACTGGAGCCCAGCACAAGTTTTCTGGCAGGAAATTCGGACATAGTGCGATTCTCTTACACTGCAGCGATGAAACAGGATATTTTGAGCAAGCATCTGGATGTCAGGGCATTTGCGCAGTCGTCGGGTACCCTCGCCGAGGAGAATCTGCTTGCAGGGTATGGACGCCTCATGCTGGAGACGCAGGGGCTGGGGGCAGAAAATCCCCTGAAATGGTCGGCGCGGGGTGAGTCGCGGCTCGATTCGGCCGGCGCCGAGCAAATCTGGTTGCACTTGAAGGTCGATGCCTTGGTACCATTGACCTGTCAGCGTTGTCTGCTGCCGGCCGATATGGCGATTGCCATTAATCAGTCCTATCGCTTTGTGGATAGCGAGGAGTTGGCCGAACTACAGGATGCGCAGGCCGAGGAAGACGTGCTCGCCTTGAGTCCCGATTTCCGCTTGGCTGAGCTGATTGAAGACGAAGTACTGATGGCGCTGCCATTGATACCATTGCACGATCCATGCCCGGTTCCTGTCAAACTGGAAGCGGTGGATCCCGGATTTGATGCGGCATTCCAGGAAAAGCGGCAGCCTTTTGCCGTTTTGGCCAAGCTAAAAACCGGGAAGCCGGACTGAACTGGCGACTTGCCCTATAATGGCAGGCTTCACGCGGGCCTGAGGCGTCGCAATTTTCACCAACCCAAGGTGCTGCAATGACAGCAGCACGCACGACAAGGAGCGGATCATGGCCGTCCAACAGAATAAAAAATCACCTTCCAAGCGCGGTATGCATCGTTCACACAATGCACTCGTCGTCCCAGGCATCGCGGTTGAGGCCACCACCGGTGAAACCCACCTTCGCCATCACATTAGCCCGACTGGCTTTTATCGGGGTCGCAAGGTCGTCAAGACCAAGTCTGAAGCCTGATTTTTCATCAAGCGAAGGCCCGAGGCTACTATGTCTGTAGCGTCGGGCTTTGTCTTTTATGCCGTCCGCTAACCCAGTGCGCCCTGTCCGGTCGAACGGATTGCCCATGATCACTATCGCTGTTGACTGCATGGGGGGTGATCACGGTCTTGTCGTGACACTTCCTGCCTGCCGCAATTTTCTGGAAAAACACCCGGATGCGCGCTTGATCCTCGTGCGGCTGCCTGACGGTCCCGGCGCGTTTTCCCACGTACGCGGGACGACCGTGACGGCGACCGAAGTGGTTGGCATGGATGATTCGCTCGAAGTAGCACTGCGGCGGAAAAAAGACTCATCCATGCGTGTCGCCATCCAGCAAGTCAAGGATGGCATGGCCCAGGCGGCCGTCTCGGCTGGGAATACTGCGGCATTGATGGCCATCTCACGGTACCTGCTCAAGACGCTTGATGGCATCGACCGGCCGGCCATCGCCGGTCAGATCCCCAATGCCAAGGGTCAGGCCACCACGGTACTCGACATGGGCGCCAACGTGGATTGCTCGGCTGAACACTTGTTGCAATTTGCGATCATGGGATCGGCCCTGGTATCGGTTCTAAACGGTGTTGAAAATCCGACGGTAGGCTTGCTCAATATCGGTGAAGAATCGATCAAGGGCAATGAAGTCATCAAGAAGGCAGGGGAACTGTTGCGCTCTGCAGCCCAAGCCGGGGATTTCAATTTCTATGGCAATGTTGAGGGGAATGATATTTTCAAAGGCACTTCAGATATTGTTGTCTGTGACGGCTTTGTCGGCAATGTGGCTTTGAAAGCCAGTGAGGGTCTGGCGACCATGATTGTCGATTTCCTGAAGATCGAGTTTTCGCGCAATGTCTTCACGAAACTTGCGGCCCTTGCCGCCTACCCGGTCATCTCTGCGCTCAAGAAGCGGATGGATCACCGGCGCTACAACGGTGGTGCGCTGTTGGGTTTGCGTGGCCTGGTGTTCAAGAGCCACGGCTCAGCCGATGAGATGGCGTTTGAGTATGCGCTGACACGGGCTTACGAAGCGGCCCGACATCAATTGCTGGATCGTGTTCAGGCTCGAATTGCCCACGTGGCACCACTCATGGGTGCGGTTGTGCCAACGATGCAATCCGCCGCCGCGTCCCCCGCCTGATTCATGAAACCCTATTCACGCATCATTGGTACTGGCAGCTACCTGCCGCCGCGGCGGGTAAGCAATGCCGAACTGGTGGCAGACCTTGCCGCGCGAGGGGTGGAAAGTTCCGACCAGTGGATTGTTGAGCGCACCGGCATACGGGCCCGCCATTTTGCAGCGCCCGATGTCTGCAGCAGTGACTTGGGTCTGCAGGCTGCGCGCCAGGCCCTGGAAGCGGCATGTTGTCAGCCCAAAGACATTGACTTGCTCATTGTCGCCACCTCGACGCCCGACATGGTGTTTCCCTCCACAGCCTGCATCCTGCAGAACAAGTTGGGGGCCAATGGTTGCCCTGCCTTCGACGTGCAGGCGGTATGCAGCGGCTTCATTTATGCATTGACGATTGCCGACGCGATGATCAGAACCGGTGCTGCAAGCAGGGCGCTGGTGGTGGGTGCAGAGGTCTTTTCACGCATTCTCGATTTCAAGGACCGCACGACCTGTGTTTTGTTTGGTGATGGCGCTGGCGCGGTGGTGCTGGAGGCTTCTGAGCGACCGGGGATATTGGCCAGTGATCTGCATGCAGACGGCAAGCACGCGGATATTTTGTGTGTTCCAGGGCAAGTGTCCGGTGGCCAGGTGCTGGGTGATCCACTACTCAAAATGGACGGCAAGGCGGTTTTCAAACTGGCGGTCGGCGTGCTTGACGAGTCGGCGCGCGCCACCCTGGCGAAAGCTGGCAAAGTGACGGCAGATATTGATTGGCTGATCCCGCACCAGGCCAACATACGAATCATGCAGAGCACTGCCAAGAAGCTGGCACTGCCGATGGACAAGGTTGTTGTCACGGTGGATCAGCATGGCAACACGTCTGCCGCCTCGATTCCGCTGGCGCTGGACAGTGCAGTCCGCGCTGGAAAGGTCAAACCCGGTGAACTGCTTTTGCTCGAGGGAGTCGGCGGTGGCTTCACCTGGGGTGCGGTCCTATTGCATCTGTAATTTATGAGCTCCTATCCGGCATGAAACCTTTCGCTTTTGTTTTTCCTGGTCAAGGCTCCCAGTCCGTTGGCATGCTGGACGCTTGGGGCGATCACCCGGTCGTGCGGGAAGTGCTTCAGGAAGCATCGGATGCGCTGCACGAAGATATTGCTGAGTTGATCCATAGCGGGCCCAAAGAAGCGCTTGCACTGACAACGAACACACAGCCCGTCATGTTGGTGGCTGCGCTGGCTACCTATCGGGTATGGATGGCGGAGACCGGCATGGTGCCTGCTGCGGTAGCCGGGCACTCGCTGGGTGAGTATTCGGCTTTGGTGGCTGCCGGCGTACTGACGCTCAGTCAGGCGGCGCCGCTGGTTCGATTGCGTGCGCAGGCGATGCAGGAAGCGGTACCCGTTGGCGTCGGCGCGATGGCCGCCATTTTGGGTATGGAGGCGGCGAAGGTCGCGGCGCTGTGCGCCGACGTGACGGCTGGTTTTGGAGATGATTCGCGTGAAGTGGTCGAGGCCGTCAATTTCAATGACCCCATGCAGACCGTGATTGCCGGTAGCAAGGCGGCCGTCGAAAAGGCATGCCTTGAATTGAAGGCTGCAGGCGCCAAGCGGGCGCTGCCCCTGCCGGTGTCGGCCCCCTTTCATTCCAGTTTGATGAAACCGGCCGCCGAAAAACTTCGCCTCCGGCTTCAGGAAATTGAGTTCGCACCGCCCCACATCGACTTGATCAACAATATTGATGTCAGGGTTGAGGTAGACGCTGACTGTATCCGGGATGCCTTGTACCGGCAGGCTTTTGGACCCGTGCGCTGGGTCGAATGCGTTCAGGCGCTCAAGGCACGGGGCTTGACCTGTGTGGTTGAATGCGGCCCTGGCAAGGTGCTGGCCGGATTGGTCAAGCGCATAGATCCGGAACTGAGCGGTCTGGCGTTGCTGGATCCGGTGTCCCTGGCGCTTGTGAGAAGCGAATTGTTGAGTCTTGACTATGAGTGATATGAAATTTGAAGGACAGGTGGCCCTGGTCACTGGGGCGTCGCGCGGTATCGGTGCAGCCATTGCATTGGAATTGGCGAAGCGCGGGCTTAAAGTGATTGGCACTGCAACAACCGACCTTGGGGCGGACCACATTTCCCAGGCCCTTGCTGCCTTTGCCGGCTGCAGCGGCAGGACGCTGGACGTCAATGATGCACCGGCTGCAGAAAATCTGATTGGCTCCATCGTCAAGGAGTACGGCGGATTGCAGGTTCTGGTCAACAACGCAGGCATCACACGAGACAACCTCGCGATGCGAATGAAAGATGAAGAGTGGGATGCAGTGCTGGACACCAACCTCAAGGCCGTATTTCGCATGAGTCGCGCTGTCATGCGGACCATGATGAAACAGCGTTATGGTCGCATCATCAACATCACCTCCGTCGTGGGCGCCTCAGGCAACCCGGGGCAGGCCAACTACGCGGCAGCCAAGGCAGGCGTTGCCGGCATGACCCGTGCGCTGGCGCGTGAACTCGGTTCACGCAATATCACCGTTAATTGTGTGGCACCAGGTTTTATTGAAACCGACATGACCGCAGCTTTGCCGGAAGAACAGCACAAGGCCTTGCTCGGTCAGATTCCCCTGGGACATCTTGGCAAGCCATCGGATGTTGCACATGCTGTTGCGTACTTGGCTTCGCCGCAGGCCGACTATGTCACGGGACAGGAATTGCATGTGAACGGCGGTATGTTGATGTAAGCCGATTGATCCGCTCGGCAGTCGGATTAGGGAATCATCCCTAAGCCCGGCTAAAATCGCGGATCCATTTACAACCCTCTGAGGGAACCCATGAGCGATATCGAAGCACGCGTGAAAAAAATTATTGCCGAGCAACTCGGCGTTGAAGAGTCACAAGTGACCAGTGAAAAAGCCTTTGTGGCTGATCTGGGTGCCGACTCTCTCGATACCGTCGAGCTGGTTATGGCCCTGGAAGACGAGTTTGGAATTGAAATTCCGGACGAAGACGCGGAAAAGATCACGACCGTGCAAAACGCCATTGACTACGCCAATACCCATAAAAAGGCGTAAGTAAGTTGCCATGTCGCGCCGTCGCGTTGTCGTAACAGGATTGGGCTGCGTCAGTCCCGTGGGTAACACGGTGGCCGATGCGTGGGCCAATGTCATTGCTGGCAAGTCCGGCATTGACCTGATCACAAAGTTCGACGCGTCAACCTTCTCCTGCAAGATCGCAGGCGAAGTGAAGAATTTTCAGTTGGATTCCTACATTGGCACCAAAGAGGCGCGCACGATGGATGCCTTCATTCATTTTGGCGTTGCGGCGGCCGCGCAGGCGATTGCCGATGCCAATCTGCCGACGCAGGATGCTCTGACGGAGGAGTTCTCAACGCGCATCGGTTGCTTGATAGGGTCGGGTATTGGTGGTTTGCCAATGATCGAAAACATGCACGCCGAGTTCTTGCAACGCGGCGCGCGTCGTATTTCGCCATTTTTTGTGCCAGCCACCATCGTCAATATGATCGCGGGGCAGGTGGCGATCCGTTTTGGCTTCAAGGGGCCGAACATCGCCATTGTGTCTGCCTGCACGACGGGTCTGCACTGCATTGGTGAGGCCGGGCGCATGATCGAGTACGGTGATGCAGACGTGATGGTGGCGGGTGGTTCTGAGGCCACCGTTTCGCCGCTGGGCATCGGGGGCTTTGCCGCCATGCGCGCCCTGAGTACGCGTAACGATGATCCGCAGACGGCCTCCCGCCCGTGGGACAGGGATCGCGATGGTTTTGTGTTGGGAGAAGGTGCCGGCGTGATGGTCCTGGAGGAGTACGAACACGCCAAGGCGCGTGGCGCCACGATTTACGCCGAACTGGCTGGCTTCGGCATGAGTGCGGACGCCGGTCACATGACAGCGCCGAATCTTGATGGTCCGCGGCGCGCCATGCTCGGCGCCATGCGCAATGCAGGCGTCAATGCAGACCAGATCGACTATCTCAATGCCCACGGCACGTCGACTCCGCTCGGAGACCTCAATGAGTCCAATGCGATCAAGGCGGCGCTGGGGGATCATGCAAAGAAGATTGTCGTCAATTCCACCAAGTCGATGACAGGCCATTTGTTGGGTGGTGCTGGTGGCATCGAATCGGTTTTTACCGTTCTCGCCTTGCATCATCAAAAGAGCCCGCCGACCATCAATATATTTAACCAGGATCCAGAATGTGACCTGGACTATTGCGCCAATACTGCGCGCGACATGAAGATTGACGTTGCCCTGAAGAACAACTTCGGCTTTGGCGGCACCAACGGGTCACTCGTGTTCAAGCGAGCACCCTGAGTCTTCTGCATCTCTGATTTGGTAACCAAAGCTCGACCGATCCCAGCATGCACAAGGCTCCGGCGGTTATTTACCCGGTGGGGCGGTCGGGCCTTCATGTCTGGCTGCTTGGATTGAGCAGTTTGACTGGAGCGCTGGCTGGCTGGTCCTGGCGCATGCAGGCAGCACCCGAATCGTGGTCACAGTGGCTGTACGCGCTTGTCCTGTCGCTGGCCAGTCTTGCCGCCTTTCGGAACTGGTGGTGTTCTCCAAGTGGCCACCTGCAGTGGGACGGGCAAAGCTGGAAGCTCAACGTGCTGGATAGCTGTCTGTGTGGGCCAGTGAGCGTCCATCTGGATTTGCAGGGGTGGCTGCTGTTGTGCCTGCACTCAGAAGAGGGTGGCCGCAGATGGCTTTGGCTGGAGCGCCGCAGCGATCCGATCAACTGGCACGCTTTGCGCAACGCGGTGTTTTCTGCAGACGGGGGCAGTGGGTCGGGTCTTGAGCGCAGCCAATGAGTCCCCATTTGGTGGTTTTGTTGATTTTTCAGAGAAAGGTTGATGATGATTCAATTCGGTTTGAAAAGACTGCAAGTCTGGTCTCTGGCGGCTAGTTGCAGTATCGCGGCTGTAGCCGCTTTGGTGCCATTCAGTGCTGCCCAGGCACAGCAGCGGACCTTGCCGGACTTTACGGACCTGGTTGAACAAGTAGGTCCGTCTGTCGTGAATATTCGGACCCTTGAAAAGATTTCTCCCAGAGCTGGGGCGGACGGTGCAGGTCAGGATGAAATGTTTGAGTTCTTTCGGCGTTTTGGTCTGCCGATGCCGAACGTGCCGCGCCAGTTGCCGTCACCCCATCCGAAGCGCCCGCAACAGCAGGAAGAAGAACAGCCGCATGGCGTGGGCTCCGGGTTTGTATTGTCTGCGGATGGCCTGATCATGACCAATGCCCACGTCATCGAAGGCGCGGACGAAGTCATTGTGACCTTGACCGACAAACGCGAATTCAAAGCCAAGATCATGGGTTCCGACAAGCGCAGCGACATCGCACTGGTCAAGATCGAGGCCAGTGGCTTGCCAGCGGTGAAGGTTGGCGACGTGAATCGACTCAAGGTCGGTGAATGGGTCATGGCGATTGGCTCGCCGTTTGGACTGGACAACACCGTGACGGCTGGCATCGTGAGCGCCAAACAGCGTGACACGGGCGACTATCTGCCATTTATCCAGACGGATGTCGCCATCAACCCCGGCAACTCCGGCGGACCTTTGATCAATATGCGCGGCGAAGTGGTCGGCGTCAATAGTCAGATCTATTCCCGTTCCGGCGGCTCTATGGGCATTTCTTTTGCCATTCCGATGGACGAGGCGGTTCGCGTCAGCGAGCAGTTGCGCGCGACGGGTCGTGTCTCGCGCGGTCGCATCGGGGTCCAGATCGACCAGGTCACGAAGGAAGTGGCTGAGTCCATCGGACTAGGAAAGCCTCAAGGCGCCCTGGTGCGATCAGTGGAGAGTGGCTCGCCGGCCGAGAAGGCAGGGGTTGAAGCTGGCGACATCATCACCCGGTTTGACGGTAAGGTGGTTGACAAGTCCAGCGATCTGCCGCGCATGGTTGGCTCAACCAAACCTGGAACACGCAGCAGCTTGACGGTATTCCGGCGTGGCGGTTCCAAAGAACTTGTCGTCACCATCGCAGAGATTGACGCCGACAAGCCAGTCAAGAAACCGGCAGAAAAGGAAGACAAGGCCAAGGCATCCAACGCCGGCCAGGCGCTCGGCTTGTCGGTCAGCGAGTTGACTGAAGCCAGCAAGAAGGAACTCAAGATCAAGGGTGGTGTGAAGGTCGATGCCGCGACGGAGGCGGCAGCGCGCGCTGGTTTGCGCGAGGGCGATGTCATCATTCAAATCGGTAATTTCGAGGTCACCAGTGTCAGAGAGTTTGAAGCAGCGCTTGCGAAACTCGACAAGAACAAGGCTGTCAACGTGCTGTTTCGACGCGGCGAATGGGCGCAATACGCCGTGATTCGAACCGGGCGCTAGGTCTCCCGGGCGTTGCAGCATTGGCCTCAAAAAGACAGGTGAAAAAATATTTTTACCTGTCTTTCCGGTTTTTTAATGTGTGCAGATACTAACTTTCTGACCAGAATACGCCTAGTTTTGGTTAGAATATAGCGAATCATCAAGGGTTTAAGGCATATCAACAGGCATCCAACCCACGATACGGGAAGAATTGAATGGATTCACAGGCGATCCACAGTTCGCCCACAAGTTGTCCATACGATGACTCTCTAAAATTGTTAATAAACTGTGCATAAAAATCCTGTTGCGGTACTGCAACGACTTGTGATCGTGTTGAAGGGGGCTGTACGTTGCGGGCTTTTTGCCTACAATGAAGTTCCAACCTTCGCAGTTGCCAATGATTGTTGGTTCAGGGCGCGTCACAACTCGACGCGCCCTTTTTTCTTGGCCCTCGCCGTTCTAATTCAACCACTTAAGTGCTCTCGTTGATGAATCACATCAGAAACTTTTCGATCATTGCCCACATTGATCACGGCAAATCGACGCTGGCAGATCGTTTGATTCAGCGCTGTGGTGGCTTGCAGGACCGAGAGATGCAGGCGCAGGTGCTGGACTCCATGGATATCGAAAAAGAGCGTGGGATAACCATCAAGGCCCAGACCGCCGCGTTGAAATACAAAGCACTCGATGGTCAGACTTACAACCTCAATCTGATTGATACACCGGGGCATGTGGACTTTTCCTATGAGGTGAGTCGTTCACTCTCTGCTTGTGAAGGCGCGTTGCTCGTCGTCGATGCCAGCCAGGGCGTGGAAGCTCAGACCGTGGCCAATTGCTACACCGCGCTCGAACTGGGTGTTGAGGTTGTGCCGGTGCTCAACAAGATGGACTTGCCCAATGCTGATCCTGATAACGCCAAGATTGAAATAGAAGATGTGATTGGGATCGACGCCACCGACGCGATCCCCTGCTCGGCCAAGACCGGCTTGGGCATTGAAGATATTCTGGAAGCCGTCGTCGCCAGAATTCCCGCTCCCAGGGGCAATCCGCAGGGTCCGCTGCGCGCCATGATCGTCGATAGCTGGTTTGACAACTACGTCGGTGTCGTGATGCTCGTGCGCGTCGTTGATGGGCGACTGGCCAAGGGCGAGCGCATCAAACTGATGGCGACCGATACAACCTACAACGCCGACAGCCTGGGCGTTTTCACTCCCGCCAACGAATCGAGGGAGTCACTTGAGGCCGGTGAGGTTGGCTATGTGATCGCCGGCATTCGTGAGTTGCAGGCGGCCAAGGTGGGTGACACCATCACCCTGATCAAGCCCGGAACCGGTGGCGCGGCCTTCACCGCGACCGAGCCGTTGCCGGGTTTCAAGGAAATACAGCCGCAGGTCTTTGCCGGCCTGTATCCGACCGAGGCCAATCAGTACGAGGGCCTGCGCGACAGCCTGGAGAAACTCAAGCTCAATGACTCATCGCTGCACTACGTGCCAGAGGTGTCACAGGCTTTGGGATTTGGTTTCCGGTGTGGCTTTCTGGGGCTGTTGCACATGGAAATCGTGCAGGAGAGACTTGAGCGCGAGTTTGACCAGGACCTGATTACGACAGCGCCCAGCGTCGAATACCAGGTGGTGCAGGTTGACGGAACCGTGAGAATGGTGGAAAACCCGTCCAAGATGCCCGATCAGGGGCGCCTTGATGAGGTGCGCGAGCCTATCGTCACCGTGCATCTGTATATGCCGCAGGACTATGTAGGTGCCGTCATGACACTGGCCAATCAGAAGCGCGGTGTGCAGATGAACATGGCCTACCACGGGCGTCAGGTAATGCTCACCTACGAGATGCCGCTGGCTGAGATCGTGATGGACTTCTTCGACAAACTCAAGTCGGTCTCACGCGGCTACGCCTCGATGGACTACGAGTTCAAGGAATACCGCACCGCTGACGTGGTGAAGGTGGACATCCTGCTCAACGGCGAGAAGGTCGATGCCTTGTCGATCATTGTGCATCGCTCGCAATCGCAGTACCGTGCAAGGGCCGTGGTTGCCAAGATGCGGGAGATCATTTCGCGCCAGATGTACGACGTTGCGATCCAGGCAGCCATCGGCGCCAACATCATTGCCCGTGAGACAATCAAGGCGCTGCGCAAGAACGTGATCGCCAAGTGCTATGGCGGCGATATTTCGCGCAAACGCAAACTTCTGGACAAGCAAAAACAAGGCAAGAAACGGATGAAGCAGATTGGTTCGGTTGAAGTGCCACAGGAAGCCTTCCTGGCAATACTGCAGGTGGAAGACTGATGCAGGCCCTGACCTCAGCAGTACTGGCAGCGTTTGTCGGATACATCGCTGCCTGGTACTTTGGTGTCGTTGAAGGCAACTTTGCCCTTTTGTTGTTTTTGGCAACGGTTGTAACCGGAATTTACTGGTTGCTGGAGCGCTTTTACTTCCTGCCGCAGCGCCAAAAAGCGGCGGCGCAGCTGGAGTCGCAGACTTTGCAGCGCCGTGAGGAACTGGGCAAACTGGGGATCAGCCAGGTCGATGACAACATTGCCGAGGCTAGAGGCCGCATCCTGGCGCAACCCTGGTGGCTGGACTGGACGGCGGGTCTCTTTCCGGTGATCATTGCCGTCTTCTTTCTGCGCTCCTTTCTGTTTGAGCCTTTCAAGATACCGTCAGGCTCCATGATCCCCACATTGCTGGTGGGGGACCTCATACTGGTCAACAAATTCCACTATGGCTTGCGTCTGCCGGTGATTCACACCAAGGTCACGGAAGGCAATGCGCCGCAGCGTGGTGATGTCATGGTGTTTCGTTACCCGCCCAAACCCAGTCTCGATTACATCAAGCGTGTCGTGGGAACGCCGGGTGACGAAGTCGCCTACCTGAACAAGCGTCTGACGATCAATGGCAAGGCCATCGAGACTGCAGCGGTGCCGGAGTTCTTTGACGACGATGCCATGCGCTACTTCAAACAATACGAAGAATCGCTTGGTCAACACAAGCACCGACTGCTTAACGACGATGACCGCCCGGCGTTTGTGCCCGGGGCCGACGACTTTGTCTTCAAGCAGAACTGCCGCTATAGTATTGAAGGCGTCGTGTGCAAGGTGCCGCAAGGTCACTATTTCATGATGGGGGATAACCGCGATAATTCGCTTGATTCCCGCTACTGGGGTTTTGTGCCGGACAAAAACATCGTGGGTAAGGCGTTTTTTGTCTGGATGAACTTCAGCAGTTTGAAGCGTATAGGGTCATTTGATTGAATTTGAGGACGGTATGACGATTCAGTTCAGATCCAGGCAACGTGGCTTGTCTTTCCTGGGCCTTTTGGTGGTCGGCGGTCTGCTGGCGGCCTGCGGTGTGATCATCGTTGAAATTGTGCCGACCGCGATCGAATATCAGGGTGTTCGCAGAGCTGCCGACAAGGCGCAAGAAGGCACTTCCGTGGCGGAGGTCCGTAGCATTTTTGACAAAGCTGCTTCGGTCGACAACATCAAATCCATCGGCGGCAAGGACCTTGAAGTAAGCAAGGAGGGCGACAGGATCGTCGTCAGTTTCGCCTATCAGCGAGAGATTCATCTGTTCGGTCCGGCCTACCTGACGCTCAAGTACAGCGGGCGCTCCAAGTAATGGTGGCGAGTCAAAGAGGCACAGGCGCGTGAACGAGGCGCTGACTGCATTGCAGGTCCGCTTGCAGCACAGATTTTCGGACGCCCATCTTTTATTGCGCTCGGTGACGCACCGCAGTTTTTCGATTGATCACAATGAACGACTCGAGTTTCTTGGGGATTCGGTACTGAACCTGGCGGTGGCTGATTTGCTGTTTCAGCGTTTGAGCGAATTGCCCGAAGGCGATTTGTCACGGGTGCGGGCCAATCTGGTCAAGCAGGACACCCTGCATCGCCTGGCGGTCGAGTTGGGCTTGCCAGACGTCATTCGCCTGGGCGAGGGCGAGGCCCGTTCGGGAGGTCAAAAGCGGCCTTCCATACTGGCCGATGCGCTGGAGGCCATCATCGGGGCCGTTTATCTGGACGCCGGTTTTGCGGCTGCGCAAAGTCTGGTGCACCGCCTGTTTCAGGCGGTCGAAATCAACCCTGAGATGCAGGCCATTGGCAAAGACCCCAAGACCGAATTGCAGGAATGGTTGCAGGCGCGCAAAATGAGCCTGCCGCTATACCGGGTGGTTGGCACGCTGGGAGCCGCGCACAAGCAGACCTTCGATGTCGAGTGTGAGGTTATCGAACTCAATTTTTCAGAGCGTGGTATCGGCGCGTCGCGCCGTGCTGGTGAACAGGCGGCGGCAAGTGCCATGCTGCAAACGATCAAGGCCAAGACCACGATATGACTGATACAAAACATCCGGACGAGCAGGCGCACGCTAGCGCACCCGAGGGTCAGGATGATCTTGAAAGCATGCTCAAGGGTCTGCATCGGACAGCAGCACCAGGAACACCTGCTGAAGACCAGCGCTGCGGCCTGATCGCTATCGTTGGCAAACCGAATGTGGGGAAGTCCACGCTGCTCAATGCACTGGTGGGTCAAAAAATCAGCATCACCTCGCGCAAGGCCCAAACCACGCGCCATCGCATCACCGGCATCCACACCCTGGGCCAGACCCAGTTTGTGTTTGTCGACACACCCGGCTTCCAGACCCGTCACAACAATGCCTTGAATCGCTCGCTTAACAAGACTGTGCTTGGCGCCGTCGGCGATGTTGACCTGATTCTGTTTGTGGTTGAAGCCGGGATGTTTAACCAGGCAGACGCCAAAGTGCTCGAACTCTTGAGCAGGGAGGTCCCCACTTTGTTGGTGGCCAACAAGCTCGATCAAGTGGCGCGCCGCTCCGACATCGCGCCCTGGCTGCAGCAGATGCAGCAGCGCCATGCGTTCGCCGAGTTTGTTCCCATGTCCGCCAAAAATGCCAAAGACATTGAACGCCTGCTTGGCATCTGTGAGCGCTTCCTGCCCGAGCAGGCCTGGTGGTACGCGCAGGACGAGTTGACCGACCGCAGCGAGAAATTTCTGGCCAGCGAAACCGTGCGTGAAAAGCTGTTCCGCCTGACGGGCGACGAGTTGCCCTACACATCCACGGTGGTGATCGACAAATTCGAAGAAGAAGCCGGTCGCGGCAAACAAAAGCGATTGCTCCGGATCGCCGCTACGATTGTGGTGGAGCGCGATACGCACAAGGCCATGGTGATTGGTGACAAGGGTGAGCGCATCAAGCGCATAGGCACTGAGACACGAGTCGAACTCGAACGGGCGCTGGACGCCAAGGTTTTTATCGAACTGTGGGTCAAAGTGCGTTCCGGCTGGGCCGACGATGAAGCGCGGGTGCGCAGCTTTGGCTACCAATAAACGCATCTCAGATGAACCAGCCTATGTGCTGCACCGCTACGACTGGAGCGAATCAAGTCTGATTCTGGAGGTTTTTACGCGCCATCATGGGCGCATTGCGCTGGTGGCCAAGGGCGCTAAACGGCCCAGTTCCAGTTTTCGTCCTATTTTGTTGCCGCTGCAACCCTTGCACCTGGCTTTTGGGGGCGATGGCGAAATACGATCCCTCAAGGGCGCTGAGTGGCAAGGCGGGCACATCATGCCCAGCGGCGAGGCTTTGATGTCGGGCTACTACCTCAATGAATTGCTGCTCCTGCTCTTGGCACGTGACGACCCGCACCCCGGACTGTTTGATGTCTACGCCAACGTCGTGCAAGTCATCGCTTCCGAACATGGTGAGGTCTTGCAGTCTGCATTGCGGGCCTTTGAGTTGCTGCTGCTGCGCGAGATTGGCTTGCTGCCGCTGCTCGATGCGCAAACCATGACACTGCGCTCGCTTGACGCTCAGGCGCGTTACAGCCTGGTACCGGAAGGCGGTCTGCGCCAGGCCGGTGCCGCCGACCGCAGCAGCCTCAGCGGTGTGCAGTGGCTGGCACTGCAGGAGTCGCTGAGCACGGCCGCACCTTTCACTGCGACTATACGTGCCTGTTCGCAAGTGATGGCTGAACTCAAGCCGCAACTGCGCGCGCTCCTGAATTACCATTGTGGGGTCGGTACTTTGCGGACCCGGCAGATGATGATCGATCTGCAATCGCTATGAATACAACCTCTCTTTCAGTCAACCTCAACAAGGTCGCCCTGGTGCGCAACACGCGCCATCTCGGCATTCCCAGTGTGACGCGCGCGGCTACGCTTTGCTTGCAGGCCGGTGCCAGCGGCATCACGGTTCATCCACGACCCGACGAACGGCATATTCGCGCCACCGATGTGCTTGATCTGGCCGAACTGTTGCGCGCCTGGCCGCAGCGCGAATTCAACGTGGAAGGCAATCCCCTGCACAACCTGATGGATTGCGTGCGCGACTTGCGTGAGCGTGGCCTGCCCGTACACCAGGTCACCTTTGTACCGGACAGCGAAGGGCAGTTCACCAGCGACCACGGCTGGAATTTTCCGGCCGACGCGGATCGACTGCGTCCCCTGATTGCCCAGGCCCATGCGTTGGGCGTTCGCGTCAGCCTGTTCATGGACGCCGAGCCGCAACTCATGGCTGCTGCCAGGGCAGTAGGGGCAGACCGCGTCGAACTCTACACCGAGCCCTACGCTGCCGCCTGGGGTACGGCGCAGCAAGAGGCCCAACTGAAGCGTTTTGCCAGTGCGGCGCGTGCAGCGCTGGATGCCGGACTGGCGGTCAACGCCGGCCATGACCTGAACCGCGACAATCTCGCCGCTTTCATTCGTGGGGTTCCTGGTGTCAGCGAGGTATCGATTGGGCACGCCCTGATCGCCGATGCGCTGGAACTGGGATACGCTGCCACCGTTATTGACTACCTGCGCTGTATCGACGAAGGCTTGTCGTGATATTTGGCATTGGCACTGACATCTGCGACGTGCGCCGGATCCGCCAGAGCCTTGCGCGCCATGGGGACCGCTTTGCCAAAAAGATTCTCAGCGAGGCTGAATTCAACACCTGGCAGGCGCGCAGTGCGCGCTGGCCCGAACGCGGTGTTCGCTATCTGGCGACTCGCTTCAGCGCCAAGGAGTCGTTCAGCAAGGCGATCGGTCTGGGCATGGTCTGGCCTATGCATTGGCGGCAGTGCGAGGTTGGTAAACTGGCCAGCGGCAAGCCGACCATCGTGCTGCATGGTGAACTGAAAGAATGGTTTGAGTCGCGTCAATTGACCGCGCACGTCAGCCTGACCGACGAGACCGACTATGCCGCCAGCTTCTGTGTGGTCGAGCAAATTTGATACCCATCAGTGAGATATTCCATGGCACAGCACGCGCCCCTCATCATCGACATTGCAGCCCTGAGCCTGAGCAAAATTGACCGCCAGCGGCTCCTGCACCCCCTGGTCGGTGGTGTCATCCTGTTTGGCCGCAACTGGCAGGATCGTCAGCAGTTGACCCGGCTGTGCCGCGACATCAAGGCGCTGCGCCGCGACCTGCTGATTTGCGTTGATCACGAGGGCGGTCGGGTGCAGCGTTTCAAGACCGATGGCTTCACGCACCTGCCACCCATGCGCGCCCTGGGCGAGATGTGGCTGCAGGACGGCAAAGCCGGTGCCGGCAGCGGCGCGCTCCAGGCCTGCAACGCAGCCACCGCTTGCGGGTTTGTGCTGGGCTCCGAGTTGCGTGCCTGCGGTGTTGACTTGAGCTTCACCCCGGTACTTGATCTTGACTATGGTGGCAGCAGCGTCATTGGCGACCGCGCCTTTGCGCGCGACCCGCGGGTCGTCAGTTTGCTGGCCAAGAGTCTGATGCACGGTTTGCTGCAAAGCGGCATGGCCAATTGTGGCAAGCACTTCCCCGGTCACGGTTTTGTCAAGGCCGACTCGCATACCGACATTCCGGTTGACCGACGCAGCCTGAAAGCCATTCTGGCGGACGATGCAGCACCCTACGGCTGGCTCAACACCACGCTGCGCAGCGTCATGCCGGCGCACGTGATCTACCCCAAAGTAGACAGTCGTGCGGCCGGCTTTTCATCGCGCTGGTTGAACGACATCCTGCGCAGCCAGCTGGGCTTTGGCGGCGCCATCTTCAGTGATGACCTCTCTATGGCGGGCGCCCGACGGCTCGACGGCAAGCCGCTGACGTACACGCAGGCAGCGATTGCGGCCTTGAATGCGGGTTGCGACATGGTGTTGCTGTGCAATCAGACACTGGTCGACAGCGTTGGTGGCGGCCTGGCGGTCGACGCCCTGATGGCGGGTCTGACCGAGGCTTTACTCAAGGGACACTGGCAATCGCACGAAGTCAGCGATGATCGACGCCGTGCGCTCCTGCCAGGTTCGCCGGCACCGGCATGGGACGATTTGATGCTGCAGCGCGACTACATGCATGCGCTCGATTGCGTACCGTGAGCGCTGCGCTTGCGGCTTGATCAACGGAGGTAACAAATGAAATATCTGAAACTGGTGGGCGCATTGACGGTGGCGCTGGCTGCCTTGCCGGGGGTCTCACAGGCTCAACTGGCCTATGCCGCCAA